>NZ_JBHYJH010000038.1:0-47731 GCF_042740445.1 Streptomyces sp. NPDC059003
CCTGGCGACCGCCCCTTACGCACGTCTCTCCGGAGACGGCATGTCACTCCGGGGCATCAGTTCCAGACGTTGCCCTGGTTCTGCCCCCGGGCGCCCTGCTGCCCCATGCCGAACTGCGCCTGGGCGCCCTGCCCGATGACCGCGTTCTGCGGCGGCAGCATCTCGCTGGGCTGCACGAGCGCGTACCCCTGGCCCATGAAGCTGAGCTCCCAGCCCTCACCGGTGTTGCCGCGGCGCCGCCACACCCCCGAGGAATGCGTCTGCGCCTGCATCTGCACCCGGAGGCCGCTGGACCAGGCGACGATCGCGTCGGCGTCCGCGTTCACATACCGGTCCGGGGTGACCTGGAGCATCAGCGGCTGGCCCGACGTCATCAGGGCGACCTTGCCACGCCCGGTGATGTGCAGCTGGTACTTGCCGGAGCCGGAGATGCCGTACTGGCTGTCCACCGCGATGACCTGGTGGGACAGCGAGGAGTCCAGGGCGAGGACGTACGCGCTGTCGACGGTCAGGCCGTCCTGCTCCACGTCCACGACGTGGATGTACTGCGCGAGGTTCGCGAAGTAGACGGTGCCCTGACCGTGGCACCGCATCAGGCTCAGGCCCTCGCCGGTGTGCGCGCGGGCGCGCCGCTGGCCACCGCTCTGGTACTCGGCGTCGAACTCGACGAGTCCCTGGTAGGCGACCATGGCGCCCTTGCGGGCGAGCACGTCGTCGTGCCCCTCCAGGGCGACCCGCAGCAGCTGCGGGTTCTGCACGGTGTAGCGCTCCTGCGACTGCTGCTCGGCGTGCGCGAAAAGCGAGCTCTGCATGATGTGTTGCTCCCCCTCAGCTCCGGATCCGGAGGCGGTCGGTGCTGTCCTCACTGGGCTGTACGACGACGATGCCCTCTCCGGAGAAGCCCATCTGGTAGGCCTCGCCGCTGCCGCGCCCGATGAGCGAGCCGGCCTTGAAGCTGCGCTTGCCCTTCACCTTCAGGTTCGGTGACCAGGCGATCAGGGCGTCCGGGTCGACGTACGTCTCGTCCTCGCCGCGTCCGCAGTCGACGACGATCGGCGTCCCGCGCGAGGTCAGCGCGACCCAGCCCTGACCGGAGACCTTGATGTTCCACAGGCCCTGACCGGCGAACTTGGCAAGGCCCTTGACCCGCTCGACGCCCCACTGGAGGCTCGCGTCGAAGGCGAGCAGGTTGGTGCCGTTCACCGAGAGCGCGTCGCCCGCCAGGTTGATGACGACGACGTCCGCTCCGTAGTCGGCGAGGTACAGCAGGCCGTCGCCGGAGCACTTCATCAGGGGCGCGCCCTCGCCGGTCATCCACTCGCGCGCGATCTGGCGGACGGCGGGCGGGTTCGGCTCGTACTGCACGAATCCTTCGTAGGCGACCATCGAGCCCACGCGCGCGAGGAGGTCGTTTCCGGTCTGCATGGCGACCTTGACCATGTGGTGGCCGTGGTTCTCCATGCGGGCGGCAACCGGGGCCGGGGCGTAGCCCGCGAGCTGGTGCTGGTTCATGACGGGCTCCCTCAGACCTCGTACGGCTGGACGACGATGAAATTGCCGGGCGCGCCACGGAACTGGAGGTTCACGCTCTCCCCCGTGGAGCCCGCGTGGGCGTTGCCGCGCAGCCTGACCTGACTGGACACGATCGCCTGTGCGGCCGCCGACCACGCGACCACGGCGTGGCAGTCGGCGAAGGTGGTCGGCGTGACCGGCAGCACCACGGGCATGCCGTGCGTCTTCACGACGACGGTGCCGGTCCCCTGGAACTGCATGACGAACAGCGCGCCCCCGGGGATGCCGTGCCCCTCGATGCGGCGCACCTCGTGCTGGAGGGACTCGTCGAACGCGAGGACGTTCTCCGCGGAGACGCAGATCGCGTCCCCCTGGAGCTCGATCGGGTGCAGGTGCGTGCCCGCCTCGGCGAGGAACACCTGGCCGCGCCCGGAGCAGCGCATCAGCTGCATCTCCTGGCCGGTGGCGTTGCCCACCACGCGGCCCGCGAAGCCCGCGCCCTTGTAGCTGAAGTCGACCTTGCCCTGGTACAGCACCATGCTGCCCTGCCGGGCGAGCACCGGCTGCTCGCTGACGCCGAGGTCGACGCGGACCAGCTTCTCGTTCTGCTGCGTCCAGCGCTGTCCCGTGCCGGCTTCGCGGTACTTCTGGAGCGCGGCGGCAACACCGGCGCCCTGGGGCGCGGCCTGCGGGATGCCGGGTGCCCCCGGTGCCGCCTGGCCGAACGGGGCGGGTGCCTGGCCGGGAATCTGGGCCTGGGGCTGCTGCCCGTACCCGGGCGGCGGAGGCGCGGTGGGCTGGCCGTAGCCCGGGGGCAGCGGTGCCGACTGCTGGTCGTAACCGGGCGGCGGGGGCGCGGTGGGCTGGCCGTACCCGGGCGGCGGAGGCGCCGACGGCTGCTGGCCGTAGCCCGGCGGGAGCGGGGCCGACGGCTGCCCCGGCGGCGTCTGGCCGAACTGCTGCGGCGGCTGCTGGCCCGGCTGGCCGTAGGGCTGCCCCTGCGGCTGCGCGTCCGGCTGGCCGTAGGGCGCCGGGGTCTGCGGGGGCGGCACGGGGCCGCCTGGCGGGGTCATGGGCGCGACGATGGTCTGCGCGGCGTGCACCGACTGGTCGGCGGGGGCCGGCGCGGGCGGCGGAGTGACGCTCTCCGGAGGCGCGGCGTAGTGCGCGGGGGCAGGGGGCGGGGTCGGCGCGGGAGCGGGGACCGCAGGGGCCGGGGCCGGAGCGGGCGCCGTGGGCGCGGCGAACGCGGGCGGCGCCGCAGCGGCGGCAGGGGGCGCGAAACCCGGGGCGGGCGCCTGCGGCTGCGGCGCCGCGGGCTCCTCCTCGGCGACCTCCCCGCCGAAGTTCCTGAGCAGCGCGTCGAGTCCGCCGTCGAAGCCCTGGCCGATCGCGGCGAACCGCCACACGTCCTTCAGATAGAAGTCGCCCAGCATCAGCGCGCGCTCGGTGGAGAACTCCGAGCCGTTGAAGGAGTACCGGGCCACTTCCTCGCCGCCCGCGACGATCCGGATGTAGCCCGAGGTGAGCTGCGACATCTGCCCGGCGCCGTCGATCGCCGCAGTGAAGGACAGCTTCTGGATCTGCGGCGGAATCCGGTCGAGCGTGATGCGGAAGGACTCGTTGTCGCCGGCCTGAGCCCCCAGGAGCTGCAGTGACTCCTCCGGGGACTTCGGCTGGTTGTAGAAGATGAAGTAACGGTCGTCCGAGAGCCGCTCGCTCGCGTCGAGGCCGAAGCAGCTGATGTCGAAGGTCAGCCCGGGGGCAGCGATGTGCACGCCGACGTACAGATCGGTCCCGGCCGTGAGGTCACTGATCTTGGCCTTGTGGCCGCGTTGGAATTCCCTGGCCATGCGTAACGACCGTCCCCCATCCCGAATGTGAATGCGTCGCGCGCCAGGCTAACCGCAAAGTCCGACAACGGACCAAGCCGGTACAGACCCGGTACACAACCGGCGCGCGGGCCTCCGGCGCCGCCTCCGGGATCCGCCGCTCACTCCTCGCGGGCGGCGGGCAGGTGCGGCAGCCGGTCGGCGGCCACCACCCCTTCGAGGTAGCCCCGGGCCCGTTCCGTACGCGGATACGCCTCGAGGAGCCGCCAGAAGCGGGGGCCGTGCCCCGGCACCAGGAGATGGGCGAGCTCATGGACGAGGACGTAGTCCACGACGTACTCGGGCATGCCCTGCAGCCGGTGGGACAGACGGATGCTGCCTTCCGACGGCGTGCACGAGCCCCACCTGGTGTTCTGGTTCGTAACCCAGCGAACGGACGTGGGCCGCGCCCGGCCGTCGAAGAACTGCTCGGAGAGGCGGCTCGCCCGCTCGGCGAGCTCGCTGTCACCGAGGACCCGCTTGCTCTCCTGGGCCGCCAGCTTGTCCAGCATGACGCTCACCCAGCGCTGCTCCTCGGCCTCCGACATACGCGCGGGAATGAGGACGACGGTGCGGTCACCCTCCCGGTACGCCGAGACCGTTCTGCGTCGCCGTGCGCTCCGCCGCACCTCGACCGCGCGCGCTCCTGAACCTGCTGACGGCGGGCTGGTCGCGCTGCGCTGTGAACTTCCGGCTCGGTGCAGTGGAGTCTCCCCAGCGAAGCGAGGGGACGGGTCGGCGGGCACGCCTCGACGTTACCCGGTTGGCATAGGGGAAGTCCCGCCTCCGGGACGGTTCGGTGGCTATCCACACCCCGGGCGCTCGATTAGCTGGATTAGTACGACAAGTACTCGCCGCCTGTGGACAACTCCGCGCACGCTTCCGCCGGACCGGGCATTCTCGAAGTCGATCGGCGGCGAGCGACATCGAGCGTTGTTGATCGGCGTCGGGCGGTGTCCAGCGGCGTTGATCAGCTCGATCAGCGTTGATCGGCATCGAGCGCACACGATATGGGGGGCCGACCATGCATCCGATCCTCAAGCCCACGCTGCGGCGCGGCTGGCGCGATCTGAACACCGTGCAGTTCGGGGTGGCGCCCGCGCACGCCCGGGTGCTCGGCCCGGTGGACACCGCGACGGGCAGCTTCCTCACGCTCCTGGACGGCACCCGCGGACTGCCGCTCCTGCGCGAGGAGGGCAGCAGGATGGGCCTGCCGGACGGGCACGTGGACAAGCTCCTGCACCGCCTCGCGCAGGCCGGGCTGCTCGACGACGCGACGGGCGGCGGTCCGGCGGCCGACGCCCTGCGCGCCCGGACGGACGTCGTGGACCGGCTGCGCCCCGACCTCGCCGCCCTGTCGGCCGTCACTCCCGGACCGACCGACGGCATCCGCAAAATGGCCGCCCGCCGGGCCACCCGCGTGCGGGTGCGCGGCACCGGCCGGGTGGGAGCGGTCGTGGCCGCCATCCTGTCCGGCGCCGGAATCGGACAGGTCGACGTCATGGACGGCGGCTGCGTGGAGCCCTGGGACATCGCCCCGGGAGGGCTGCCCGCCGATTCCGTGGGGCAGCGCAGGGACGCCGCCGCCCGCCGGACAGCGCGGCACGCGGCACCGGGCCGACCACCGCGCCACCCCGAGAACAGAGAGAACAGAGGAGGCAGAGGAGATACCAGAGGGAACAAAGGAGAAAGGGCGGACGGCGAGCGCCCCCTGTCCCTCGTCGTCCTCACCCCGCGCGACGGCCTCGACGCCTACGCCCCCGCGCCGTCCAGCGCCGAGCCACTCGTCGCCGCCGGGACACCTCATCTGTACGCGGGCGTCATCGAAGGGACCGGCGTGGTGGGCCCCTTGGTCCTGCCCGGATCGACGGCGTGCGCGGGCTGTCTCGCCCTGAACCAGACGGACCACGATCCGGCCTGGCCCCGCCTCCTCGCGCAGTGGCACTCGGGGCGTCAGCGCCATGTGCCCGCCTGTGACCTGGCCCTTTCGACCACGGTTGCCGGGCTCGCCGCGGCCCATGCCCTGGCCTTCCTGGACGGGGCCGAGCCCGCCGTGGCGGGCGTGCGCTGGCTGACGTCGACTCCCGGGTACCAGTGGCGCGCGCACAGCACACCCGCACACCGCTCGTGCCCTTGTGGAGCGAGTGAGCAACGAAAGGGGGAGCGGACCTCCGTGGATCGAGAGCCGCACGAGACAATGGCCGGGTAACCGCCTGACAAGGCGCGGCTGCCTGGGACTTGGAGGGGCGCATGTCTGATCTTCCCCGGAAGGCGGTCACCCGTACCGCCAAACTGGCCGCGCTGCCACTCGGCTTCGCCGGGCGCGCGACCTGGGGGCTCGGCAAACGGATCGGGGGCAAGTCCGCGGAGATCGTCGGACGCGAGCTGCAACAGCGCACGGCGGAGCAGCTGTTCAAGGTGCTCGGCGAGTTGAAGGGCGGCGCCATGAAGTTCGGGCAGGCGCTGTCCGTCTTCGAGTCGGCGCTGCCGGAGGAGGTCGCGGGGCCCTACCGCGCCGCGCTGACGAAGCTCCAGGAGGCGGCGCCGCCGATGCCGACGCGCACCGTGCACGGGGTGCTCGCGGAGCGGCTCGGCGAGGACTGGCGCGAGCTGTTCCTGGAGTTCGAGGACAAGCCCGCGGCGGCGGCCTCGATCGGCCAGGTGCACCGGGCGGTGTGGCAGGACGGGCGCGACGTCGCGGTGAAGGTCCAGTACCCGGGAGCGGGCGAGGCGCTTCTGTCGGACCTGAATCAACTGGGCCGCTTCGCCCGGGTCCTTGGGCCGCTGATCCCGGGGATGGACATCAAGCCCTTGATCGCGGAGCTGCGTGACCGTGTCTCCGAGGAGCTGGACTACGGCCTGGAGGCGCAGGCCCAGCGCGAGCACGCCCGGGAGTTCGCGGACGACCCGGACGTGGTGGTCCCGGATGTGGTCCACCAGTGCGACGAGGTCCTGGTGACCGAGTGGATCGACGGGGTGCCGCTGTCGGAGGTGATCGCCGACGGCACACAGGAGCAGCGGGACCGGGCTGGTCAGCTGCTCACCCGCTTCCTGTTCTCAGGACCGGCCCGCACCGGCCTGCTGCACGCCGACCCGCACCCCGGCAACTTCCGGCTGCTTCCGGGCGGGCCCGGGGATGAGGACGCCTGGCGGCTCGGCGTCCTGGACTTCGGCACGGTGGACCGGCTGCCCGGCGGGCTGCCCCCGACGATCGGCCATGCCCTGCGGATGACCGTCGAGGGCCGGGCGGACGCGGTGTACGACATGCTCTGCGAGGAGGGCTTCGTCAAGGAGTCGGTCGAGCTGGAGCCGGACGCGGTGCTCGACTACCTGCTGCCGATCATCGAGCCCGCCCTCGCGGACGAGTTCACCTTCGCCCGGGGCTGGATGCGCAGCCAGGCGGCCCGCGTGGCCGATCCCCGCTCCCCCGCCCACCAATTGGGCAAGCGGCTGAACCTGCCGCCGTCGTATCTGCTGATCCATCGTGTGACGCTCAGCACCATCGGCGTCCTGTGCCAGCTGGGCGCGACCGTCCGGATGCGGGACGAGCTGGAGGAGTGGGTGCCCGGGTTCCTGCCGGAGGACGAGGCCGCGGAGGACGATGTGGTGGAAGACGACGCGCTGGAGGGCGACGCGTTGGAGGACACGGCCGCGGAGGCGTGAGCGAAGGCACGGCGGAGGCCGGGCGCGGGCGGCGCGGGAGGACGGACGGCGCGGGGCGGACGGCGCGAGGCAGGGCGGGGTGGGTGGCTCACCACCAGGCCGAGTCGAGCCGTCCTTCGATCGACCGGATGTTGTCCCGCGCGCAGGTGTCGCAGAAGTAGTGGCGGGCGCCGTTCTCCACGGAGCAGGTCCATGTCGGGGGCCGGCCGTCGGCGGCCGCGCCGCAGCGGGAGCACACGAGGTTCCCGTCGTTCCCTGCACTCTGGGCGTGCTCGGCGTCCGCAGGCTGGGGAGACTCCTTGTCCACCCGGCGACTTTATCGCCGTCGCCGGACGATCAGTGGACACAACGCACCGCGGGGGCCGGTCCGTTCGGACCGGCCCCCGCGGGCTGCTTGCCGTGAAGCTCGCCGGGAGCTTCCGTCACCGCGTGTGCCGCGTTCTGCCGGGCACCGCTGTGTGGCGTGCTGTTCTCTCCTACTGCATGACCGCCATGGCGAGCGCGCGGCGGGCGCGCAGCGACGCGCGCTCGGCGCGACGCTGCATGCGGCGGGCCGCGATCAGGCGGGCGGCCGGGCGCTGGTGCTCGGCCTCACGCAGGCGTTCGTGCATATGCGCACGAGCCAGGGCTTCTGGGATGAGTTGCATTTCTCGGGTCCTGTTCTGGCGCGAGCCGGTCGCGCCGGTGGTGGTGAAGTCTCGGGTCGCGAAGCCGGTGGGCTCGCTGGTGGGTGCCTTCATCGGGGCCTGCTTCTTCGGGTCGTGCGTCACGGGGCGGTCGATCGTTCCGGTGGTGCTCATGCCACTACCGGGTTCTTCCGCGGACGGCCACGCGGGCGCTTGCGGGCTACGACGACGCCCTGGACGAACAGCTCGCCGCCCCAGACGCCCCAGGGCTCGCGCCGCTCCTTGGCGCCGGCGAGGCAGGCCTCCATCAGCGGGCAGGTGCGGCACAGGGACTTGGCGTACTCGACGTCCGCGGGCGACTCGGCGAAGAAGACCTCCGGGTCGTAGGCGCGGCAGGGGACGGGTACGCCGAGGTTCTCGATGGCGTCGTCGAGCGCGGTGAGCGCGGTCAGGGGAGTCAAGGTCGGGTCCTCCGTGGGTGCGGGCGGCTGGAACGTCTCTGAAGGCGGTACGGACGGGGCGTGCGCTTCGAGTTGCACGGTGGTGTTCTTCCTCGTCTGGTCGTGCCGGCCTGGGTCGGCCGGTTGGCGGCTGGTACCGGGTCTTGCTGTGGCCCCTTCACTCCGTCTCCCTGATTCGGGAAAACAGAAGGGCCGCGGATCCCGGGTGGGGTTCCGCGGCCCTGAAGGCGCCGGCCTGATCGAGATCAGGCTGGATCACTCCAGGGTTCGAGCCCACGGAAGGCCCACATCGTGTGGTGCTGCGTCGTCTGCTTCCGGAATCCGGCACCGGCTGCCGCGAGGGCATAGGCCTGCGCCTGCGCCGTCGCTACTGCTTCCGATGCCTTGGTCGGTCGTTCGTTGCGCTCACGGATCGGGAGAGCCGTGGGAGCCACGGAGGACGCCGGACGCACGGCGGCATTGCCGACGGACAGACCGGTGCCCAGGTTCGAGAAGCCGAGCAGGCAGGAAGCGACGACCGAGCGATCGGTCATTTTGTCGGTGCTGATGAAGCTGGCGCTGACAGAGCGGGTGCTGATGAAGCTCTGGTTGATGCTGATCACTGGAATCGCCTCCTCTCGGCGTCTAGGGGACCGGCCGGAACCGGACCTGCGGACTATTAAGTACAGCACGGAACCAGGGCTTCGGAGAAGCCGCTGTTTCCGTGCTTAAGAACCTATGGGGATCGCTGGCGCATGCGCAAACTATTTTTTCGACGAGTTTGAATCAGTTCGCCTCGTCGCCGTCGCCAAGCCCCTCACCTGCACAAATGGCAAGGACATCGGCGCCGAAGCGACGCAGCTTACGGACCCCGACGCCGGGGATGCGGGCCAGGTCGCCCTCCTCGTCGGGCACGGCCTCGGCGATGGCGACCAGGGTCTTGTCCGTGAAGACGCAGAACGCGGGCTGTCCCATGCGCTGCGCCTGTGCCGCACGCCACTCCCGCAACCGCTCGTACAGCCCCTCGTCCATGTCCGACGGGCAGTCCTCACAGCGCATGAGCTTCATCTCACCGGCCTCGCTGAGCGTCCGCCCGCAGACGCGGCAGCGGGCCGGTGTGCGGCTGCTGCGGCGGCTTCCGGGGGTGCCGGGGGCACTGCCGCCGCCCGTGCCGCGCTCGATGCCGCCGGTGCCGCCCGCCGCGCGTCTTCCCGCAGTCGTGCCCGAGCCGGGGCGCAGGCCGTCGAGGAACCGGGTGGCCCGGCGGTTGGGGCGGCCGCCGGGCGAGCGGGACACGGCCCAGGACAGGAAGAGGCGCACCCGCGCGCGGGTCACGCCCACGTAGAGCAGCCGGCGCTCCTCCTCGACCTGCTCGTCGGTCTTGGCGTAGGTGATCGGCATCATGCCCTCGGCGAGGCCGACCAGGAAGACGGCGTCCCACTCCAGGCCCTTGGCGGCGTGCAGGGAGGCGAGGGTGACGCCTTCGACGGTCGGGGCGTGCTGGGCGGCGGCGCGCTCGTCCAGCTCGGCCACCAGGTCGGCGAGGGTGGCCTCGGGGCGGACCCGGGCGAAGTCCTCGGCGAGGCGCACGAGGGCGGCCAGGGACTCCCAGCGGTCGCGGACCGCGCCGGAGCCCGCGGGGGCCTGGGTCGTCCAGCCCTTGGTCGACAGCACCGCGCGGACCTGTGACGGCAGGTCGACCACGTCGTCCAGGAGCGCGTCGTTGCCCCCGAAGCGGGCGGCGCCGCGCAGGGCCGCCCCGGCCTCGCGCACCTCGGCGCGCTCGAAGAAGCGCTCGGCGCCGCGCAGCTGGTAGGGGATGCCGACGTCGGCGAGGGCCTGTTCGTAGATCTCCGACTGGGAGTTCGTGCGGAACAGGATCGCGATCTCGCTGGCGGGGACGCCCTCGTCGAGCAGGGCGCGGATGCGGCGGGCGGCGCCTTCGGCCTCGGCGGGCTCGTCGGCGTACTCCACGTAGACCGGCTCCGCGCCGGGGTCGCGCTGGGACACCAGCTGGAGGCGGTGGTCGGCGGCGCGGCCGTGGGCCTGGGCGAGCAGGCCGTTGGCCAGGTGGACGACCTGGGGCGTGGAGCGGTAGTCGCGGACGAGCTTGACGACGGTGGCACCGGGGTGGCGGGTGCGGAAGTTCAGGAGGTGGTCGGGGGTGGCGCCGGTGAAGGAGTAGATCGTCTGGCTGGCGTCGCCGACGACGCACAGGGTGTCGCGCTCGCCGAGCCACAGCTCCAGGAGGCGCTGCTGGAGCGGGCTGACGTCCTGGTACTCGTCGACCACGAAGTGCTGGTACTGGGAGCGGACCTGCTCGGCGATGTCGTGGCGGTCCTGGAGGATGCCGACGGCGAGCAGCAGCACGTCCTCGAAGTCGATGACGGAGCGGTCGCGCTTGAGGTCCTCGTAGGCGGCGTAGAGCTGGGAGATCTCGGCCGGGTCGCGGGGGGCGTCGCGGCCCGCCTTGGCGGCCGCCGCGGCGTAGTCCGCGGGGACGGTCTGGGTGACCTTGGACCATTCGATCTCGCCGGTGACGTCCCGCAGCTCGTTCCGGTCGAGGCGGATGCGGCAGGCCGCCGCGGCGTCGGCGACGAGCTGGATCTTGCGCTCGACGAGGCGGGGCAGCGGGCCGCCGACCGCCTTGGGCCAGAAGTACTGGAGCTGGCGCAGGGCCGCCGAGTGGAACGTGCGGGCCTGGACGCCGTGGGCGCCGAGCTGGCGCAGGCGGCCGCGCATCTCGCCCGCCGCGCGGTTGGTGAAGGTGACGGCGAGCACGCTGGCGGGCTGGAGGATGCCCGCGCGCACCCCGTAGGCGATGCGGTGTGTGATGGCGCGAGTCTTGCCCGTGCCGGCGCCCGCGAGGACGCACACCGGTCCGTGCAGGGCCGTGGCGACCTCGCGCTGCTCCGGGTCGAGCCCGTCGAGCACCGCGTCGGCCCCGCTCGGCGGAGCCGAGTACTGCGAGCCGCCGGATTCCCGCGGGAAGAGGGTGGAGTGCGTTGCTGGTGTCACCCCGCCATGCTGCCAGGTCCCGCGGGGCGCGTGAGCCGGTTGTCCACAGGGGGGCGGTGTTAGTCGTACTAATGCGGGAATGGTGGCCGGGTCGCGTACGTTCGAGTCAGTGCGACGACGCGCCCCGACCCATGAAGGAGCACGAGAGACATGCCGGGCACTGTGACGATGTACAGCACCACGTGGTGCGGCTACTGCCGTCGGCTGAAGAGCCAGATGGACCGCGAGGGCATCGCGTACAACGAGATCAACATCGAGCAGGACCCGGACTCCGCCGCCTTCGTCGAGAAGGCGAACGGTGGGAACCAGACGGTCCCCACGGTCCTCGTGGTGTCCGACGCGGGCACCGAGTCCGTGATGACGAACCCGTCGCTCGCGCAGGTCAAGCAGGCCATGGCCGCCTGATCCCGGCTCCTCGATACGCCACAGCCCCCGGCATCGGCCCGGGGGCTGTGGCGTACGCGGCCGTGGTTCAGCCGGGCGTGCCCGGCTTCGGCAGCGGCTCGCCGTACCAGAGCTCGATCAGACGGGCCGCGATCGAGATGCCGAAGGGCGGCAGGACCTCCCCCGACTCGAAGGCGGCCCGCAGGTCCTCCCGGGAGAACCAGCGCGCCTCGTGGATCTCCTCGCCGTCGACGTTGATCTCCGAAGACGTGGCCTGGGCCATGAAGCCGAGCATCAGGCTGGACGGGAACGGCCAGGGCTGGCTCGTGACGTACTCCACGTCGCCGACGGTGACGCCCGCCTCCTCCCAGACCTCGCGGCGCACGGACTGCTCGATGGACTCCCCCGGCTCCACGAAGCCCGCGAGGGTCGAGAAGCGGCCCTCGGGCCAGTGCACCTGGCGGCCGAGGAGCGCGCGGTCCTTCTCGTCCGTCACGAGCATGATCACGGCCGGGTCGGTGCGCGGGTAGTGCTCGGCGCCGCAGGCCTGGCAGCGGCGGATGTGGCCCGCCGCCGCGATGACCGTGCGCTCGCCGCAGCGCGAGCAGAAGCGGTGCATGCGCTGCCAGTTCTCCAGGGCCACGGCGTGGACCATGAGGCCCGCGTCGCGCGGCGAGAGCAGCAGCCCCGCCTCGCGCAGGCCGGCGGCGCGCGCGGACGCGTCCATGCGGCCGGGCAGGCTGTCCTTCTGGAGCGCGAAGTAGCTCACGCCGCCCTCGTCGGTGCCCAGGAAGTAGCGGTGGGCCTCGGTGAGGGGCGCTTCGAACGACGGGGTCATCACCAGTTCGGTGCGGCCGTCGGGCGTCTCGTCGATGAGGACCTGGCCGCCGGAGACCACGAAGACCCGTGTCGACGGGTGGCTCCACGCGGCGGCGAGCCAGGCTTCGTCGAGACGGTGGTGGGCCGCGCGGTCGATGCCGCTCGGCGCGGTGAGCGAGACGGGACGGTCTGCGGCGCGGTCGGTCCAGGTGGTCACTGGTGCTTCCAACTCCCCCGGTGGAATGGGTGGTTCAGCGAGCAGGTCTCTTCAGTGTGCTCAGTGCGCTTCGTGCGCTCAGTGTGCATCGCGCCAGTGCTCCGCGAGGTCGCCCCACAGGTAGGCGGTCGTCTCGACGCCCTTGAGCAGCAGGTCGAGCTCGACCTTCTCGTTCGGGGCGTGCCACCCGTCCGAGGGGACGGAGATGCCGAGGAAGAGCACGGGCGCCCCGAGGACGTCCTGGAGGTCGGCGGCCGGTCCCGAGCCGCCCTCGCGCGTGAAGCGGATCTCCTGCTCGAAGGCGCGGCCCATGGAGCGGGCGACGGACTGCAGCGCGGGGTGGTCGAGCGGGGTCAGACAGGGGCGCGTCGCGGCGCCGAACGTGATCGTGTGACGGATCCCGGCGGGGAGCTGATCGGCCACCCACGCGCGGACGGCGTCCTCGACGCGGTCCGGGTCCTGGCCCGCGACCAGCCGGAACGAGAGCTTCAGCAGGGCGCTCGACGGGACGATCGTCTTGCCGCCCGCGCCCTGATAACCGCCGCCGATGCCGTTGACCTCGGCGGTCGGGCGGGCCCAGACCCGCTCCAGAGTGGTGTGTCCGGCCTCTCCGTAGGGGGCGTACGACTTCGCCGTACGCAGCCACTCCGCCTCGTCGAAGGGCAGCTCGGCGAAGAGCTCGCGCTCCCGGTCGGTGAGTTCGGTCACGCCTTCGTAGAAGCCGGGGATCGCCACACGCGCGTGCTCGTCGTGCAGGGCGGCGACGAGGCGGCCCGCGGCCGTGGCCGGGTTGGGCACGGCGCCGCCGAAGGAGCCGGAGTGGATGTCCTGGTCGGGGCCGCGCAGTTCGATCTCGCAGTCGGCGAGGCCCCGCATGCCCGTGCACACCGTGGGGGTGTCCCGGGACCACATGCCGGTGTCGGAGACGACGACCGCGTCGGCGGCGAGGCGGTCGCGGTGCCGCTCGATCAGCTCGCGGAAGTGCGGGGAGCCCGACTCCTCCTCGCCCTCGACGATCAGCTTCAGGTTCACGGCCGGGGCGGTGCGGCCCGTCGCGGCGAGGTGGGCGCGCACGCCCAGGGTGTGGAAGAGGACCTGACCCTTGTCGTCGGCCGCCCCGCGCGCGTAGAGGCGGTTCTCGCGGACGACCGGCTCGAAGGGGTCGGTGTCCCAGCCGTCCTCGCGGGCCGCGGGCTGCACGTCGTGGTGGCCGTAGACGAGGACCGTGGGCGCCTGCGGGTCGCCGGACGGCCACTCGGCGAAGACGGCCGGGGCACCCGGCGTCTCCCACACCTCGGTGACCGGGAAACCGGTCTCCTTGAGTTGCGCGGCGAGCCAGTCGGCACTGCGCCGCACGTCGTCCGCGTGCTCGGGCTGCGCCGATACGGACGGGATGCGCAGCCACTCGCCGAGGTCGTCGAGGAAGGCGGCGCGGTGGGCGTCGATGTACGCGCGGACGGCGCTGACGTCACTGGCAGCGCTGCTGACGGGCTTGCTCATGACCACGAGCCTATCGGCCCGCGGCGGTGGTCCGATCGGGTGGCCGGTCGGGGTCGGCATCGCCCCGGTCGCCGCCCGGGTCCGTCGCGCCCGTGTCGCCTGTGTCACCCGTGTGGCCTGTGTCACCCAGCAGGATCCGTTCGAGCTCGGCACGGCCCGGCAGGTTCTTCGGGCGGACGACCTCGCCGCTGCGTACGAAGAGGAAGGTGGCCGTCACCGACTCCGGAGCCACGCCGTGCTGCTCGGCCCAGGCCAGGCGGTAGACGGCGAGCTGCAGCGGGTCGGCGTCCTGGGTGCGGCCGGTCTTCCAGTCGACGATCTCGTACGTGATCTCGTCGCCGTCGGTGTCCTTGTAGACGGCGTCCATGCGGCCGCGGATGACGCGGCCCGCGATGGCCAGCTGGAAGGGCAGCTCGACGCGGTGGGGCGTGCGGTGGGCGTACTCCGTGCGCTCGAAGGCCTCCTTGAGGGCCTCCAGGTCGCGCTCGTCGGCGATCTCGGCCTCCCCCGGGCCGCCGCCGGGCAGTTCGTCCGGGTCGAGCATCGGCAGGCGCAGCTCTTCGAAGCGGGCCTCGATCCACGCGTGGAAGCGGGTGCCGCGGCGGGCCCCGCGGTGGGGCGGCTGCGGCATGGGCCGCGCGAGCTCCTGGGCGAGGCCTTCCGGGTCGGAGGCCAGGCGCAGCAGCTGGGACGCCGTGAGCGTGACCGGCAGGGGCACGTCGCGGACGCCCTCGCGGGCACGCAGCAGCTCGCCGGTGAGGGCGTCCAGGTCTCGGTCCCAGGAGGCGAGCGTGCGGGTCTCCTCCGGGGTCAGGGCGGAGGAGGCGTCCGGCACGCGCGCGTGCGGGATGGACGGTTCGGGGGCCGGGTCCAGGGCCGGGGGCGACGGGCGGTCGCCGCTCCAGGAGTCCCAGTCGGAGGGGTCCTCGCCCTCGGGCAGGGGGCCGTCGTCCTCCCCGTAGAACGCGCCCTCCTCTTCGTAGAACGTGCCCTCGTCCCCGTGGGGAGCGTCGTCCTCCCCGTAGAACCCGTCCTCCTCTTCGTAGAACTCGTCTTCCTCCGGAGGCGGCGGCCACTCCGGGTCCGCCGCCGGGTGGGACTGCGCGTGGTCGCGGGCTCCCCGGTCGACGGCGCCCTGGTCAGGGGCTCCCCCGGCCCCGAGGAGGCGGTCCAGGTGCGCCTGGACGGTGTCCGCGGCGGCGCGGCGGCGGGCCAGTGAGGCGGGGTCGAGCGGGAGCGGCCAGGCGTGGTCGGCGGCCTTCTCGTGCAGCGCCGGGTTCTCCTCGCCCTCCTCCGGTGCGTCGGCCCAGGCCTCGATCTCGCCGTGTCCGGCCACGCAGTGGTCGTACAGCGCCGTGAGGAAGTCCGAGGGGCCGCGGGGCTTCTTCTGGGTGGGGCCCCACCAGTGGCCGGAGGCAAGGAGGAGGCTCCGGGGGCGCGTGAACGTCACGTATCCGAGGCGGCGCTCCTCGGTCTCCTGGTGGTCCTTCATGTCGGCGTGGAAGGCCTTCATGCCCTTGGCGTCCCACGCCTCGATGTCGGGCAGCGTGTCGGCGTCGCCGCGCAGGGCGTGCGGGACGACCTTGGCCTGGGACGTCCACTTCTCGCGGCCCTGCGTGCTGGGGAACGTGCCGGTGACCAGGCCGGGCACGGCGACGACGTCCCACTCCAGGCCCTTGGACTTGTGGGCGGTGAGCACCTTCACCGTGTTCTCGCCGCCCGGGAGGGCGTTGTCGAGGCCCTTCTCGTACTGCGCGGCGGTGCGCAGGAAGCCGAGGAAGGCGAGCAGGGGCGCGGAGGGGTCGTTGGCCGCGAAGGACGCGGCGACGTCGAGGAAGTTCGACAGGGTCTCGCGGCGGCGGGCCGCCAGGGCGTGCGGGGACGCGGAGAGCTCGACCTCCAGGCCAGTGACGGCGAGCACGCGGTGCAGGACGTCCATCAGCGGGTCGGCGAGCGAGCGGCGCAGGTCGCGCAGCTCGGCGGCGAGGCGCGCGAAGCGGATGCGCGCCTCCGGCGAGAAGGGCAGCCCGTCGTCTTCGGAGGCGTCGATCGGCGTCTCCAGGAACGTGTCGAGGGCGTCGGCGAGCGATATCACCTCGGACGGGTCGACGCCTTCGACGGCCTGGGCGAGCCGCCGGTCCATGTCCTCGGGGTCGTCGGGCGCGCTGTGGCCGTGCCGTACGAGGAGGCGGGCGCGGCGGCCCAGGAGGGCGAGGTCGCGTGCGCCCACGCGCCAGCGGGGGCCGGTGAGGAGCCGCACCAGGGAGGCGTTGGCGCCCGGGTCCTGGAGCACCTCGCAGACGGCGACGAGGTCGGCGACCTCGGGGAGGTGCAGCAAGCCGGAGAGGCCGACGACCTCCACGGGGACGTCACGCGCGACGAGCGCGCCCTGGATCTCGGCGAAGTCCGTCGCCGTGCGGCACAGGACCGCGATCTCGCCGGGTGCCGTGCCGGTGCGGACGAGGTGGGCGAGGGAGTCGGCGATCCAGTCGATCTCCTCGCTGTGGGTGCGCAGGAGCGCGCAGCGCACCCTGCCGTCGCGCTCCGCGCCCGGGGCGGGCCGCAGTGCCTCCACGCCCGCGTGCAGGGCCCGCAGCGGCTCCGCGAGGCCGTTGGCGAGGTCGAGGAGGCGGCCGCCGCTGCGGCGGTTCTCGCTCAGGGCGTGCCGCGTGGCGGGGCGGCCGTCGGCGTGCGCGAAGTGGTGGGGGAAGTCGTCGAGGTTGGCGACGGAGGCGCCGCGCCAGCCGTAGATGGCCTGGCAGGGGTCGCCGACCGCGGTCACCGGGTGGCCGGTGCCGCCGCCGAACAGGCCCGCCAGGAGGATGCGCTGGGCCACCGACGTGTCCTGGTACTCGTCGAGCAGGACGACGCGGAACTCGTCGCGCAGGATCGCGCCGACCTCCGCGCGGGTGCGGGCGAGCGTCGCGGAGTGGGCGATCTGGTCGCCGAAGTCGAGCAGGTCGCGGGCGCGCTTGGCGTCGCGGTACCGCTCGACGAGCCCGGCGAGCTCGATGCGGGCCGCGGCGGTCTCGGGGACCTTGCGCAGGTCGGCGTTGGTGAGCCTGGTGCCCGCGAGGGTGTCGAGGAGTCCCGTGTCGTACGCCCGGAGGCGGGCGGGGTCCACGAGGTGCTCGGCGAGCTCACTGTCGAGGGCGAGGAGGTCGCTGACGAGGTCCGGGAAGGAGCGGGTCAGCGCGGGGTACGGGCCGGGGGCCTCGCGCAGCACGCGCGCGGCGAGCTGGAAGCGGGTGGCGTCCGCGAGGAGCCGGGTGGTGGGCTCCAGGCCGATGCGCAGGCCGTGGTCCGTCAGGAGGCGCCCGGCGAACGCGTGGTACGTGGAGATGACCGGCTCGCCCGGGGGGTGGTCGGGGTCCGCCGCGTCCGGGTCGGTGACGCCCGCCTTGACCAGGGCCTGGCGGACGCGGTCCGCGAGCTCGCCCGCCGCCTTGTTCGTGAACGTCAGGCCGAGGACCTGCTCCGGGGCGACCTGGCCGGTGCCGACCAGCCACACCACGCGCGCGGCCATCACCGTCGTCTTGCCCGACCCCGCCCCGGCCACGATCACCTGCGGGGCGGGCGGCGCGGTGATGCAGGCCGTCTGCTCCGGGGTGAACGGGATCCCCAGGAGCTCCTTGAGCTCTTCGGGGTCGGTGATACGGGAAGGCACGTGGGAGAGGCTAGCGGCGGCCACTGACAGCCGGTGCGGAACCGGACGTCGGTGGCCGCCGCCGTGGCTGCGTCAGGAGCCGAGCTTGTCCGGGTCGACCGTCTCGTCGGCCGGCGGGGCCTTGACCTCGATGGTCTTGCCGTAGTCCGTGAAGTACATCGTGGCGGGCTCGTCGCCGCCGGTGGTGACGGCCTTCAGGAAGTAGGGCTTGCCCTCCATGGCGACGTAGAACGTCTTGGTCTCCGCGCCCTTCTTCTTGGTGAGCACGGCGGCCTTCTTGCCGTCGACCTCGGTGTCCTTCTCCCGCTTCATGCCCTTGAGCTTGTCGCTCTTGAACATGTCCTCCGACTGGCAGGGGCTGTCGCCGCCGTCGCCCTTCGGCGACTTCATCCAGCGGCCCTTGAGGAGCTCGCCCGCACCGGCGCCACCGGTGGTGTTCTTCCAGAACTTGTCGTCGCCCTTGACGTACGTCGTCTTGCCCACGGCGAGGAACTGGGCGCGGCCCTCGGTGTCCGAGCCCATCGTCCCCTTGCAGTCACCGGACGAGGCGACGCTGAAGTCGATCTCGATCGCCTTGCCGTCCTTCTTGCCCTCGCCCTTGGCGCGGAAGGAACCGGCGTCCTTGGAGGCCTCGGAGGCCTTCTTGGCGATCTTGTCGGCGCTCATGCCCTTGAAGGGGTCCTTGTCGCCGTCGTCGCTGCTGCAGCCGGTGAGGCCGATGACGGCGGCGGCGCAGGCGGCTGCCGCGGCCAGGAGCTTCCGGTTGGCTGCCATGTGTGTTTCTCCTCGGAAAGGCGTTCAGGTTTTACCGAGACCTTAGATGGCCTGTGCGGGTGCTATGAGCGGGGGCGGCGGCACGTGACGTTGGCCACCGGGGGTGGCGGTGCCTCCGGAGGCCCGGGTCACGCCACACGGTCCGGGCCAGGCCACGCGGCCCGGGTCACTCCACTACGTGGCTGCCCTCCGGGAGCGCGCTGCACGAGGCGCGGAAGGCGCAGTGGGTGCAGTGCTGGCCCGTGGCCGGAGTGAAGCGCTCGTCGAGGACCTTGCCCGCGGCCTTGGCGAGCAGGCCGCCGATCCAGTCGCCGTCGAGCGGGTCCTGGGACTGGACCTTCGGCAGGGCGTCACCGCCGTCCTTCTTGGCCGCGCCCTGGCGCAGGTGCACCAGTTCCGCGCCGCCCACGGGGGGACGTACGCCGTCGAAGGCGTCGTCGGCCGCACCCTCGCGCACCGCCAGCTGGTAGACGGCCAGCTGGGGATGGCGCTCGACGTCGGCGGCGCTCGGGGCCTGCTTGCCGGTCTTGAAGTCCACTACGTAGGCACGGCCTTCGCCGTCCCGTTCGACGCGGTCCATGGATCCGCGTACGCGCACTTCGTAGGAGCCCGCTTCGAGGGTCACGTCGAAGTCGTGCTCACTGGCGACGGGCGCGCGGCCCGCGTGGGTGCCGTTGACGTGCCACTGGAGGAAGCGTTCGAGCGCCACGCGCGCGTGCTCCTTCTCCTGGTCCGACTTCCACGGGGCGTCGAAGGCGAGCGCGTCCCACACCGACTCCAGGCGCTCCATGAGGACATCGAGGTCGGCGGGGGTGCGGCCGGAGGCGACCTCGTCGGCCAGGACGTGCACCACGTTGCCGAAGCCCTGGGCGGCCGTCGCGGGCGCGTCGGCCTTCACCTCGCGGCCCAGGAACCACTGCAGGGCGCACGTGTTGGCGAGTTGGTCCAGGGCGCTCCCGGAGAGGACGACCGGCTTGTCGCGGTCCCTGAGGGGGACCGCGCTCGCCGTCGGCTCGAACATGCCCCACCAGCGGTGCGGGTGCGCGGACGGCACGAGGGGACGCCCGTCGGTGTCGCTGAGCCCGGCCAGGCGGGCCAGGCGCTGGGCGGCGGCCTCGCGCAGGGCGTCCGACGCGTGCGGGTCGACAGTGGTGGCACGCAGCTCCGCGACGAGCGCGGAGACGGACAGCGGGCGGCGCGGACGGCCCGTCACGTCCTTGGGCTCGACGCCGAGTTCGGTGAGGAAGCGGGACGGCTGGTCGCCGTCGTCCGCGGGCGCCTTGACGGCAGTGACGACGAGGCGCTCCCGCGCGCGGGTGGCGGCCACGTAGAACAGGCGGCGCTCCTCGGCGAGCAGCGCCCCCGGGGTGAGGGGTTCGGCGATGCCGTCACGCCCGATGCGGTCGGCCTCCAGGAGGGAGCCACGGCGGCGCAGGTCCGGCCACAGCCCCTCCTGGACCCCGGCGACCACGACGAGCCGCCACTGCAGGCCCTTGGACCGGTGCGCCGTCATCAGGCGTACGCCGTCGGGGCGCACCGCGCGGCGCGTGAGGGTGTCCGCCGCTATGTCCTGCGCCTCGATCTCCTCCAGGAAGTTGAGGGCGCCGCGGCCGCCGGTGCGCTCCTCAGCGCGGGCCGCGGTGGCGAACAGGGCGCACACCGCGTCGAGATCGCGGTCCGCGTTGCGGGCCGCGGCGCCGCCGCGCCGCGCGGTGCGCTCCAGGCGCCGCGGCCAGGGCGTGCCGTCCCACAGCTCCCAGAGGGCCTCCTCGGCGGTGCCGCCGTCCGCGAGGCACGTGCGGGCCCTGCTCAGGAGTTCGCCGAGGCGCTGGGCGCCCTTCGCGTACGAGGGGTCGTGCGCGACCAGGCGTTCCGGCTCGGCGAGCGCGCGGGCGAGCAGGACGTCGGAGGGCGGCGGGAGGTGGTTGCCCGCCGCGCGCTCCTCCTCACGCAGGGCGCGGCCGAGGCGCCGGAGGTCGGCGGCGTCCATGCTCGCGAGGGGGGAGGTGAGGAGGGTGAGGGCGGTCTCGGTGTCGAGCCAGGAGGGTGCGGCGGTGACCGGTGCCTCCGGAGAGGCGGGCTCGGAACGTGACTCCTCCGGAGAGGCGGATTCGGAACCCGCATCCTCCGGACCAGTCGGCCCAGAAACCGCACCCTCCGGAGCAGCCGGCCCAGAAACCGCACCTTCCGGACCAGCCGGCTCAGAACCCGTACTCTCCGGAGCAGCCGCTTCGGAACCCGCACCCCCCGGGGACGACGGTTCCGCGTGCTCCTCCAGCTCCGCCGTCGCCACCGCGCGCAGGGCCGTCAGGAGGGCCGTCACCGCGGGTTCGTGGCGCAGGGCGATGTCGTCGCCGTCTATGTCCAGGGGGACACCCGCGGCCGTGAGGGCGCGGCGGAAGGACGGGATCGCGCGGGCGCCCGCGCGCACGAGGACGGCCATCTCGCTCCAGGGGACGCCGTCCTCCAGGTGCGCGCGGCGCAGGATGTCCGCGATGTTGTCGAGCTCTGTGCCGGCCGTGGGATACGTAAGGACGTCGACGCGCCCGCCCTCGCTGACCGCCGCGAGCTCCCTGTGGGCGCGCACCTTCTCCGCGGGAAGACGGGTCAGCGGCATGCGGCGGGTCAGGAGGCGGGTGGCCGCGAGGAGCCGGGCGCCGGAGCGGCGGGACGTCGTCAGGACCTCGACCGGCGCTTCGGTGCCGTCCGCGCGGGGGAAGTCCGACGGGAACCGGAGGATGCCGTTCACATCGGCGCCCCGGAACGTGTAGATCGACTGGTCCGGATCACCGAAGGCGACCAGGTCGCGCCCGCCGCCCGCAAGGGCGTGCAGCAGCCGTACCTGCGCGGGGTCCGTGTCCTGGTACTCGTCCACGAACACCGCGTCGTACTGCGCGGCAAGGGCCCCCGCCACCTCGGGGCGCCGGGCGAGCAGCACCGCGCGGTGCACGAGCTCGGCGTAGTCGAGCACCCCTTGCAGGTCGAGGACGTTGAGGTACTCGGCGAGGAACGCCGCCGCCGCGCGCCAGTCGGGGCGGCCGCCGCGCCGGGCGAAGGCGTCGAGCGCGGCGGGGTCCAGGCCCAGCTCGCGGCTGCGGGCGAGGACGGCGCGCACCTCGTCGGCGAAGCCGCGCGTCGTCAGGCAGGCGCGCAGCTCGTCCGGCCAGCGGACCCGGGCGAGGCCTTCCTGACCGAGGTCGGTCTGGCCCGCGAGGAGCTCGCGCACGGCCACGTCCTGCTCGGGTCCCGACAGGAGCCGCAGCGGTTCGACGAACAGGTCCGCGTCCTGGTGGGCGCGGACCAGGGCGTAGCAGAAGGAGTGGAACGTGGTCGCCTGCGGGGCGTCGGCGGCGCCGATGCGGTGCGCCATCCGGTCGCGCAGCTCCACGGCCGCCTTGCGGCTGAACGTGAGCACCAGGACGCGCTCGGGGTCGGTGCCCTTGGCGACGCGCGCGGCCACCGACTCCACCAACGTCGTCGTCTTGCCGGTGCCCGGACCTGCGAGAACGAGCAGCGGACCGCCCGCGTGGTCAACCACCGCGCGCTGCCGTGCGTCCAGTTGAGGGGGATCCGCGGGGACCGGCGGCGTACGCACCAGTCGATAAGCACCCGGGGCCCCCTGACGTACCCGTTGGTACGACAGGTGCCGGGGGTGCCGGGCGGATGAAGTGGAGCTCACGTGGTCGCCGGTCCTGAAGGGTGTACTGGTCGAGGTGCGGCTGCGCGGCAGCCGCGGGGTAGGGGTGAATGCGTGCTGTCGACGCTACGCCAGCGGACGCGTGGGGCGGGCGGCTTCCCCCGTACGGGCCACCGGCCCCCCGCCGCGCCGCGCGATGGCGGAAGCTGTCAGGTGTGAGCCTCCGGAGCCTGCGGGCGGGCACCGCCGCTGCCGACCCCGCCGCCACCCGCGCCCTCGCCACCTGCGCCTTCGCCGCCCGCGGCGCCGCCCGCCACCTCGCCCCCGTCCCACCGCGCCCTGCGCATGTCGAGGCGCGGCACATGCCCCGCCGCCGCGCGGCTCGCCTCCTTCAGGGGCGTGCCCTCGGCGCGGTAGGCCTCAAGGGCGCGCAGTTCGTGGCCCGGCAGGAGCACACCGTCGGCGCGGACCACGCGCCACCACGGAACCGCTCCTCCGTAGAGGGCCATCACCCGGCCGACCTGCCTCGGTCCGCCCTCTTCCAGCCACTCTGCGACGTCTCCGTAGGTCAGCACCCGGCCCGGCGGGATCAGTTCCGCCACCTCCAGGACCCGCTCCGCGTACTCCGGCAGCTCCTGCTCCAGTCGGCTCTCCTCGCTCATCCGGACCATCCTGCCGCATGGCACCGACACCGTGACGGGGCGGCGACGGAGCGTGCGGGGGCGCCTGCGACAGCGCCCGAACAGGCAAATCGTGACCGTTTCGCGCCCCCGTATTGCCCCCTGATGCCCCCCGTTGTCAGCGGGGCATGCCACCATCGTGCGGGCGGTGACTGGTGATACGAGATCAAGAAGAGGCGACGGAGCAGCAGAGCGTGCATTCCGACAAGACGGCTGGCACCTCTGCGGACACGTCACGCCCGGACACCGGTGAGCAGACCCTGAGGACCCACGAAGAGCAGCCCCGCCGGCCGGACGCGGCCGGAAAACGGCGCCCCCGGACCGGCGAGCACCCCCACCCGGCCACTCCGGAGAAGAGCCCGGCCACCCCGGAGAAAAGCCCCACCACTCCGGAGCGGAAGCCGACCACCCCGGAGCAGGACGCACCCGCCCCCGAGCAGCACGCGCCCGACCCGACCGCCGCCTCGGGCTCGACCGCCACCCCCGACAAGCCCACCGCCGCCGCCCTCGCCGCCGCCCCAGCCACCGCCCCGGGCGAGAACCCCGCCCCCTGGGACCCCGACGGCGACCCCGGCTGTCTCGACGACGCCCACTCCGAGCGCGTCGAGGGCGACGAACCGCTGCTCCCCGCGCGCGTGCACCGCCCCTCCGACCTGATGCGGCTGCTCGTCGGCATCCTCGCGATCGCCGTCCTGCTCGCGATCTCCGCGTTCGCGCACGGCACGACGTCGGGCCTGGAACAGGACATCAACGCGGGCACCGGCGAGCCGCCGGACCTCCTGATGAAGCTGGCGGGGCTCACCGCGAGCATCGGGGTCCTGCTCGTCCCCGTGGCGTTCGCGATCGAGCGCCTGATCAAGCGGGACGGGCTCCGCATCGCCGACGGCGTCCTCGCGGCCGTGCTCGCGCACGGCGTGACCCTTGCCACCGACCTATGGGTGGCCAGAGGCGCGCCCGAGTCCATCCAGGACGCCCTCACCCAGCCATCCCCGGGCGACATCAACTCGCTCACGGACCCCGTCCACGGCTACCTCGCCCCGGTCATCGCGTACATGACGGCCGTGGGCATGTCGCGCAGGCCGCGGTGGCGCGTGGTGCTGCTCGTGGTGCTGCTGCTCGAAGCCTTCACGATGCTGGTCTCGGGCAACACGACACCGTTCTCGATCATCCTGACCGTCCTGATCGGCTGGACCGTGGCGTACGGCACGCTGTACGCGGTCGGCTCGCCCAATGTGCAGCCCACGGGGCAGACGCTGCTCGCGGGCCTCAGGCACGTCGGCTTCCGGCCGGTGAGCGCGGCGCGCGAGGACTCCGCGGACGCGCCCGACGCGGGCGACCGGGGCCGGCGCTATTTCGTCACCCTGGAGGACGGCCCGCCCCTGGACGTCACGGTCATCGACCGTGAGCAGCAGGCGCAGGGCTTCTTCTACCGCGTATGGCGCAGGCTCACGCTGCGCAGCATCACCACGCGCCGCAGCCTGCAGTCGCTGCGCCAGGCCCTGGAGCAGGAGGCCCTGCTCGCGTACGCGGCCATCGCGGCGGGCGCCAACGCGCCCAAGCTGATCGCCACCTCCGAGCTCGGCCCGGACGCGGTGATCCTCGTCTACGAGCACACGGGCGGCCGCAGCCTGGACTCGCTGCCGGACGCGGCCCTCACGGACGACCTCCTGCGTGACACCTGGCGGCAGGTGAAGGCGCTGCAGTCGCGGCGGATCGCGCACCGCAGGCTCGCGGGGGACGCGATCCTGGTGGATCGTTCCGGCACGGTGATCCTGACGGATCTGCGCGGCGGCGAGATCGCCGCGGGGGACCTGGTCCTGCGCATGGACATCGCCCAGCTCCTGACCGCGTTCGGCCTGCGGGTCGGCGCGGAGCGCGCGGTCGCCACGGCCGTCGACGTGCTCGGCCCGGACGCCGTGGCCGACTGCCTGCCGCTGCTCCAGCCGATCGCCCTGACCCGCTCCACGCGCGGGACGCTGCGCAAGCGGGCCCGTGAGCGCGCCGAGAGGGAGCGCGAGGCGGTCCTGGAGGCGTCCCGCAAGACCAAGCTCGCGCGCGCCGAGGCGGACGCCGACGGTGCCACGGACGCGTCGGCCGCCCGCAAGTCCCTGCGCGCGGAGAAGCAGGCCGAGAAGCAGGCCATAGACGAGGCTCTGGAGCAGGCGCGCGAGGAGGACCTGCTCACGCAGATCCGCCACCAGGTGCTGCTGATCCGCCCGACCGCGCCCGTCGAACCGGCGCAGCTCGAGCGCATCAGGCCGCGCACCCTGATCAGCTTCATCGCCGGTGCCTTCGGCGCGTACTTCCTGCTCTCGCAGCTCACCCACGTCGACTTCGGCACCATCGTCGAAGAGGCGGAGTGGGGCTGGGTCGCCGCCGCCGTGGCCTTCTCGGCGCTGAGCCACTTCGCCGCGGCGATGAGCCTGCTGGGCTTCGTGCCGGAGCGGGTGCCGTTCCTGCGGACGGTGCAGGCGCAGGTCGCCGGGTCCTTCGTGAAGATCGTGGCCCCGGCGGCGGTGGGCGGCGTCGCGCTCAACACGCGCTTCCTCCAGCGGAACGGGGTGCGCTCCGGGCTCGCGGTGGCGAGCGTCGGCGCCTCGCAGCTGTTCGGGCTCGGGGCGCACATCATCCTGCTGCTCACGTTCGGCTATGTGACGGGCACCCAGAAGACCCCGACGCTGACACCGTCCCGTACGGTCATCGCGGGCCTGCTCTCGGTCGCGGTCCTGGTCCTCGTGGTGACCGCCATCCCCTTCCTGCGGAAGTTCGTCGCCACGCGCGTGCGGTCGCTGTTCGCGGGCGTCGTACCGCGCATGCTGGACGTCCTCCAGCGGCCGCAGAAGCTGCTCACCGGCATCGGCGGGATGCTGCTGATGACCTTCCTCTTCGTGCTGTGCCTGGACGCGTCCGTACGGGCCTTCGCCAGCGAGGAAATGGGCACCCTGAGCCTCGCGAGCGTCGCCGTGGTCTTCCTCGCGGGCAACGCGCTCGGCTCGGCCGCGCCCACGCCCGGCGGCGTCGGCGCGGTCGAGGCGACCCTCACGTTCGGCCTCATCGCGGTGGGCGTGCCCAAGGACGTGGCGGCGCCCGCGGTGCTCCTGTACCGACTGCTCACGCTGTGGCTTCCGGTGCTCCCGGGGTGGCTGTTCTTCAACCACCTCACCCGCAAGGGACTGTTGTAGGACCTGGGCCCTTGCCCGGGAGCCACCGCCCCGGAACCGCTGCCCCGGAACCGCCGCCCCGGAGCCACCGCTCCGGAACCGCCGCCAGGCCCGCCGCCGCAGAGCCGGACGGGGGTCACCCGCACGGCCCGCGTCCCGAGCGCCCCGCCCGGGTCCCCCGCAGGATGGACCCATGCCCAAGCTCCCGCCGCGCGCCCCCGCCCTGGCCGCCACCGCCGTCCTGCTGTCCGCCGTGCTCACGGCGTGCGGCGACTCGGACTCCAAGGACTCCGGGGACGAGGCCCTGCAGGACCAGCAGCTCAGCTGGAAGGACTGCCCGGCCCCGTCGGCCGCCGAGGGCGGCGGGGACGCGCCGTCGCCGCTGCCCGGCGGCGCGAAGTGGAGCTGCGCCACCATGAAGGCCCCGCTCGACTGGGCCGAGCCCGAGGGCGACACGATCGGCATCGCGCTCATCCGCGCGCGGGCGAGCGGCGACAAGGACAAGCGCATCGGCTCGCTCGTGTTCAACTTCGGCGGCCCCGGCGGTTCGGGCGTGACCACGCTGCCCGCGTTCGGCGAGGACTACGCGAAGCTGCGCACCCGCTACGACCTGGTGAGCTTCGACCCGCGCGGCGTGGGCCGCAGCGACGGCGTGAAGTGCGAGGACGACGAACAGCTCGACACGTACTTCCAGCAGGACGCGACGCCCGACGACGCGGCCGAGCAGAAGCAACTCGTCGACAACGTCAAGGCCTTCAACAAGGCGTGCGAGAAGAACTCCGACCAGGTGCTCCCCCACGTCCGCACCACCGACGCCGCCCGCGACATGGACCTGATGCGGCAGGTGCTCGGCGACGACAAGCTGCACTACTTCGGCATCTCGTACGGCACCGAACTCGGCGGCGTCTACGCGCACTTGTACCCCAAGAACGTGGGGCGCGCCGTCTTCGACGCGGTCGTCGACCCCACGCAGAACCCCGAACAGGGCTCGCTCGGCCAGGCCGAGGGCTTCCAGCTCGCGCTCGACAACTTCGCCGAGGACTGCGTGTCCCAGGAGGACGACTGCCCCGTCGGCGACACCGCACAGGACGTCAAGGACCGCATCGCGAAGCTCCTGAAGGACCTGGACGCCAAGCCGCTGCCGGCGCTTCCGCCGCGCCGGCTCACCCAGACCGCCGCGACCAACGGCATCGCGCAGGCGCTGTACTCCCAGGACTTCTGGCCCTACCTCAAGGAGGGCCTGCAGGAGGCCTACGACGGCGACGGCAAGATCCTGCTCGTCCTGTCCGACTCGATGAACGGCCGCAACGAGGACGGCGAGTACAGCAACGTGCAGGCCGCCAACATCGCCATCAACTGCGCGGACGACAAGCCGCGTTACTCCGCGGCCGACGTCGAGGCGAAGCTCCCCGAGTTCCGCAGGGCCTCGCCGCTCTTCGGCGACTATCTGGCGTGGGGCATGGTCGGCTGCACCGACTGGGCCGTCGAGGGCGCCGCCGACCACCCGGACGTGAGCGCTCCGGGCGCGGCGCCCGTCGTCGTCATCGGCAACACCGGCGACCCGGCCACGCCGTACGAAGGCGCGCGCAAGATGGTCGACGCGCTCGGCAAGGGCGTCGGCGTCGAGCTGACGTACAAGGGGCAGGGGCACGGGGCGTACGACAGCAAGAACGCGTGCGTGCGGGGCGCCGTGGACGGCTATCTGCTGGAGGGGACGGTGCCCAAGTCCGGGACGGTGTGCGGCTGACGGGACCAGGGTCTGTCAGCGAGACCAGGACCTGTGAGTGAGACCGGGGCCGGACAGCGGGACCAGGACCTGTCAGCGGGCCGGGGGCCTGTCAGTGGTGCCACCTACTATGGCCTGACGGTCTCACAAAGCGGGGGGAACATCACATGTCGCGTTTCGCACGGTCAGCCGCCCTGGCCACCGCGGGTGTTCTGGTAGCCGGTCTGGCCGTGGGCTGCGGCGGCGGTGACGACAAGGCCGACGACAGGAGCGACGGCAAGCGTCCCACCACGCAGCGGGCCGACCCCAGGCCGAGGCCCGACCCCTCCTCCACGCTCCCCGCCGCGCTCACCGCGCAGCAGCTCGACTGGGGCGACTGCAAGGCGTCCCGCGGCGGCGCCGCGCCCGGCGACGAGTGGCAGTGCACGACGCTGAAGGTCCCCCTCGACTACGCGAAGCCGGACGGCGGGACCATCGGCATCGGCCTGATCCGCGCCCGGTCGACCGCCAAGAAGCCGAGCGACCGCATCGGCTCGCTGCTCTTCAACTTCGGCGGGCCCGGCGGCTCCGGCGTCTCCATGCTGCCGGCCTTCGCGGGCGACTACGACAAGCTGCGCGAGCGGTACGACCTGGTGAGCTTCGACCCGCGCGGCGTGGCCCGCAGCGAGGGCGTGCGCTGCCGCAGCGACAAGGAGACCCAGGCCGCCGAGAACACGGACCCCACCCCGGACACCGCGGCCGAGGAGAAGGCGTACTTCGACGACGCGGCCGCCTTCGGCGCGGGCTGCGCGCGGGCCGCCGGGAAGCTGCTCCCCCACGTGTCGACGGCCGACGCCGCCCGCGACATGGACGTGCTGCGCCAGGTCCTCGGCGACGCCCGGCTGCACTACGTCGGCATCTCGTACGGCACCGAACTCGGCGGTACGTACGCCCACTTGTTCCCCAAGAAGGTGGGCCGCCTCACGCTGGACGCGGTCGTGGACCCGACGGCGGGCACGGTGGGCCACGCGCAGAACCAGGCGCGGGGCTTCCAGCGCGCCCTGGAGAACTATCTGAGGTCCAGCGGCCAGGACCCGAAGGCGGGCACGCGGAAGATAGCCGCCCTGCTGCGCCGGATCGACGCGAAGCCGCTGAAGACGTCGACGGACGGCCGCAAGCTCAGCGAGGCCCTGGCGACGACGGGCATCACGGTCGCGCTCTACGACAAGCAGTACTGGCCGGTCCTCACCAACGCCCTGGAGAAGGCGGAGAAGGGCGACGGATCGGCGCTCCTGGAGCTGGCCGACGCGTACAACGAGCGGGACGCGTCCGGGCGTTACAGCACGCAGAGCCACTCCCAGCGCGCGATCTCCTGCCGCGACGGCAAGGAGCGCCCGACGGCCGCCGAGGCCAAGGCGCGGCTCGCCGAGTTCCGGAGGATATCGCCGGTGTTCGGCGCGTTCATGGGCTGGGACACCGCGGGCTGGTGCCACGACTGGCCGGTGGCCGGGCTCGACGACACCCCCGAGGTGAGCGCGCCGGGTGCCGCGCCGATCCTGGTGGTCGGCACCACGGGCGACCCGGCGACGCCGTACGAGGGCGCCCGCAAGATGGCGGACGAGCTGGGCAAGGGCGTCGGCGTCCACCTGACGTGGAAGGGCGAGGGCCACGGCGCGTACGGCAAGGGCAGCGACTGCGTCGACGGCGCGGTGAACGACTACCTGCTGGGCGGCAAGGTCCCGTCCGACGGCAAGGTCTGCGAGTCCTGAGCGCACGCGAAAGGGTGCCCGCACCTGACAGCAGCTGCGGGCACCCCTGGCCTGTTCAGGCCCTACGCCTAGTAGACCGGCTTCTCCGGCTCGATCTGGTTGACCCACCCGATCACGCCGCCGCCCACGTGCACGGCGTCCGCGAAGCCCGCGGACTTCAGGACGGCGAGGACCTCGGCGCTGCGGACACCCGTCTTGCAGTGCAGGACGATCTTCTTGTCCTGCGGCAGGGTCTCCAGGGCGGCGCCCATGAGGAACTCGTTCTTCGGGATCAGCTTGGCGCCCGGGATGGAGACGATCTCGTACTCGTTCGGCTCGCGGACGTCGATGATCTCGATCTTCTCGTCGGCGTCGATCCACTCCTTGAGCTGCTTGGGAGTGATCGTCGAACCGGCCGCCGCCTCCTGGGCCTCCTCGGAGACGACGCCGCAGAAGGCCTCGTAGTCGATGAGCTCGGTGACGGTGGGGTTCTCGCCGCAGACCGCGCAGTTCGGGTCCTTGCGGACCTTGACCTGGCGGTACTGCATCTCCAGGGCGTCGTAGATCATCAGGCGGCCGACGAGCGGCTCGCCGGTGCCGGTCAGGACCTTGATGGCCTCGGTGACCTGGATGGAGCCGATGGAGGCGCACAGCACGCCGAGCACGCCGCCCTCGGCGCAGGAGGGGACCATGCCGGGGGGCGGGGGCTCCGGGTAGAGGCAGCGGTAGCACGGCCCGTGCTCGGACCAGAAGACGGAGGCCTGGCCGTCGAAGCGGTAGATGGAGCCCCAGACGTACGGCTTGTTCAGGAGCACGCACGCGTCGTTGACCAGGTAGCGGGTCGCGAAGTTGTCCGTGCCGTCGACGATCAGGTCGTACTGGCTGAAGATGTCCATCACGTTGTCGGCCTCGAGCCGCTCTTCGTGGAGGATCACGTTCACGTACGGGTTGATGCCGAGGACCGAGTCCTTCGCGGACTCCGCCTTGGAGCGGCCGATGTCGGCCTGGCTGTGGATGATCTGGCGCTGCAGATTGGACTCGTCGACCTCGTCGAACTCGACGATGCCGAGCGTGCCGACACCGGCCGCGGCCAGGTACATCAGCGCCGGTGACCCGAGGCCGCCGGCGCCCACACAGAGCACCTTGGCGTTCTTCAGCCGCTTCTGCCCGTCCATCCCGACGTCCGGGATGATCAGGTGGCGGGAGTACCTGCGGACCTCGTCGACGGTGAGCTCAGATGCTGGCTCGACCAGGGGTGGCAGCGACACGGGGACTCCGTTGGTCGGATATGCGGAACGGTGGTTCTTTCCGTAACACTGCCACGGCCTTCTTCATTCCGAGACACCTGGTCCGACACGCGAGACGATCTCGTCCCAGTAACCGGGCAGGGCCTCCCAGGGGTCCCCGCCCGCCCCGCCGCCCGCCCCGCCGTCCGTGCGGTCGGTGAAGTAGATCGTCGACGCGCCCTGCCAGCGCGCGATGCGCAGCGCCTCGTCGAGATGGCCGCGCGGCATGCCGTGGACGAGGTGGCAGAAGCGGTCCGGCGGGTAGTCGGCGGTCCACTCGGCCGCCTGGGACCAGCGGTAGCCGCTCCACGGGCCGCTGAAAGTCACCAACTGGTCGGCGATCTCGGCGTATCCGGGGTCCGGGTGCGTCCCGTGCCCGCACACGACGTGTCCGCCGCCGAGCAGCGCGCGCAGCGTCGCCGTGGTGCGCCCGACCTCCGCAAGCGCCGTGCGCTCCGTCGGGCAGCGGGCGAGGAAGAAGCCGTCGACCAGGTACCAGTCCAGATAGCGGTGGGCGTCGGAGGCCAGCGCGCCGAAGCCGCGGGCGCCGTACGCCACGTCGAGGTGCCCAAGGATCCGGACGCCTGCGTTCCGCAACCGTCCCGCGGCTTCGAGGCAGTGCGGGTCGGGGCGGTCGCCGGGGCCGTGGGCGGCGCTCACGCCGTTGCCGACGTTCAGCACGACCCAGTGCAACGGCGTGGCGGGGCGGGCGAGTTCGGCCCACTCGGCGGGGGCGAGCAGGGGGTGGGCGATGCCGGGGACGCCGAAGCCGACGCGCAGGTCGGTCCCCGGGACTCCCGGGGCGGCTCTCGTCAGATACGACATGCGGCCTCCATCCAGATGTCCGCGAGTGACTCTTCGAGGTTGATGCGGGGCCGCCAGCCGAGCCGGTCGCGCGCGGTGCGCACGTCGGCCTGCTGCCAGCTGCCGCAGCCGTCCGGGTAGGGGTACGCGGCGGGTCCCGCGTGGTCGGGGTCGGCGCGCGGGTGGACGATGCCGGGCCTGCCGGGCGGCTGGTCGAGCTCGTGCAGGGCGCCGCCGTAGCCCGCGACGCGGGCGAGCACGGCGGCGGCGTCGCGCAGGCGCACCGCGCGCCCCGACCCGATGTTGACGATGCCCTGGGCGGCGGAGAGCGAGGCGGCGTGCACGGCGCGGGCGATGTCGCGCACGTCGATGAAGTCCCGCTGCACGCCGAGCCCGCCGAGCTTCAGCTCGCCGTCGCCGGACTGCATCGCCCGCCGCATGGCCTCGGCGAGCCGCCCGAGCGGCGAACCGGCGGGGGTGCCGGGGCCCGCGGGCGAGAACACCCTCAGGACCACGGCGTCGAGCCCCGAGCCGAGGACGAGTTCGGTGGCGGCGAGCTTGCTGACGCCGTACGGACCGCCGGGCCGGGGCACGGCGTCCTCCGCGGTGGACGATCCCGGCTGGCTCGGGCCGTACTCGGCGCCGCAGCCGAGCTGCACGAGGCGGGCGCCACAGCCGCTGCGGCGCAGGGCCTCGCAGATGGTGGCGACGGCGACGGTGTTGTGCCGGGTCAGCTCGCGGGCGCCGCCGCGGGTGGCGCCCGCGCAGTTGATGACGACGCCCGGGTGCACGGCGTCCAGGAAGCGGGTGAGCGCGCCGGGGCTGCCGCTCGCGAGGTCGAACCGCACGTCCGAGTCGTCGCCGCGGCCGAGCGCGGTGAGCTGCACGGCCGGGTCGGCGAGCAGCCGGTCGGCGACGAACCGGCCCAGGTATCCGTTGGCTCCGATCAACAGCACCCTCATCGGGCGCCTCCCCGGACGGACACGCGGAGGCTGGGGCTTGTCATCTGGCTTTCTCCTTCAGGGTGGTGCCGACTGTCACGGATAAGGAGCGGACGTACGTGGGGCGCGGGGAGTACGAGGGGTGTGGGGTGTACGGGGAGTACGGGGCGTACGGGGCGTACGAGACGCACGGAGTGCACGAGCCGTACGAGATGTGCGAGGCGTACGAGGCATACGCGGCGTACGAGGAAGGGGCCGAGCCACTCCGTGCGCTCACGTCCCACCTCCGGCCCCGGCCCCGGCGTGCGCGGAGGCCCGCCCGAGCACCCGGACCGCGTGGGCGAGCAGGACGGCCGCGCCGACACCGCACGCGAGGGCGGGTACGGCCCCGGCGCCCCACGCGGTGACCGCGCCCCGCACCGGTGCCGCGAGGAACCCGCAGCCCGGCAGCCGCCCCGCCCAGGCCAGGCCGAGGGCCACGGCCTCACCCGCGCCCACCGCCCCGTACACCAGGGCGGACGCGCGCAGGGAGCCGTGGACCGCGAGCATCCGCCCGAGCCACAGCAGCGCGGCCAGCGCACCGGCCCCCGCGAAGGCGGTCACGGCGCCGGTGCCGAGCGCGGCGCGCGCCCCGGCGAGCACCGCGCCGACCGCGCACACGAAGAGGCCGAACACGACGATCAGCAAAGGCCGTACGGACGCGGCGAACTCGGCGAGGCCCCGGCTCGCACCGAGCCTCCCGTGGACCCGGGCCGCGAAGAGCCGCGCGCACCAGGCACCGGGCGCGACGGCGACCGCGAGCCCGAGGGCCACGGCGGCCGACGACGCCCAGACCACGGGGAAGCCGTCGCCCCCGAAGCCACCGAGCCCGGAGCCGTCGCCCCCGCCCGCCAACGCCCCCCGCACCAGCCAGTCCCCGAGCAGCGCGTAGGCGAGCAGCCAGCACGCCCCCGCACGGCCCGCCGTCGAGCCGGGGCGGGCGGTGCGGAGCGGCCCGTACCGCAGCACGAACCGCACCGCGGCGGCCAGGGCGAGCGCACCGCCGACGGCCACGGCGAGGCGTACGCGGCCCTCGGTCAGGCCGGTCCCGGTGACGAGGAGGGCGCACGCCAGGCCGGGCAGCAGCGCGAACATCGCCCACCCGGGCGGCGCTTGGGGCCCCGCGTCGCCCCGCCCGGCGTCGGCGTCGTCGCCCAGGGCGTCCCACTCGGCGCTGTCCTGCGGCACGCGCGCGTACATCTCCTCGGCCAGCGCGAACACATCGCGGTGCCGGAATCTGGCGGCCGTCCGGTCGGTCACCCCGTGCGCTTCGAGGCCCGCCGCGATCTCCAGCGGGTCGACGGCACGCTCGCACAGTTCGCGGTGGCGGTGCATCAGGGCCTTGACGGGGTCGACGGGGGCGCTCCGGGGCGCCGCCGCGGAGCCGGGTCCGCCGCCGGTCCCGTCACCCGGCCCGGCCTCGCCCGCCGCGCCCGCCGCCCCCGGCACCAGCCCCCTGGACCGCGCGTCCCAGCCGTCCGCCCCCCGCGGAGCCCTCGGCACGTCCACCGAACCGCTCATGAGAGGGCCTCCCTCAGCCGGGGCCGTGCGGGTGTCCTGCGGGTCAGGGCCCAGCTCGGGCCGGTCGCCGGGGCCGCCGCGCCGAGGCCGCCGCCGACGGCCCACCGGCCCGGCACGTGCGCCTCGGCGGGGTGGGCGAACGGGACGGGCCCGCCCGCCTCGTCCAGCGCCTCGCGCCGCACCGGGCAGTGCGAGACGATCTCCAGGTAAATGCCGTGAAATGCCGCGGTGTTCTGCTCGACCGTGAAGAGTTCGAGGGCCCGGGCCCGCGCGGCGGCGCCGAGTCGTGCGCGCCGTTCGGGGTCGCGCAGCAGCGCCACGCACGCGTCGGCGAGCGCCCGCGGATTGCGCGGCGGCACCACGAGGCCCGTGCCGCCGATGACTTCGACCACGGCGCCGACGTCCGTGGACACCGTGGCGCGGCCGCACAGCATGGCTTCGACGAGGCTGATCGGGAAGCCCTCGACGACGCTCGACAGGACGACCACGCAGCCCGCGGCGTACGCGGCGGCGAGGTCGGGCGCCTCCGGGCCGCCGATCTCCTCGAACGACACCGGGTTGGCGCCGACGGCGTACGCGCCGTCCGCCTCGTCCGGGAACAGCTGCGCGGCGAGGGCGCGGCAGTGGGCGAGGTACGCCGCGGCGTCGGGCCCGTCCGCGAGCGCGCCGACGACGCGCAGGCGCGCCCGCGGCTCGTGCCTGCGGACCTCGGCGAAGGCGTGCAGGAGCGAGATCAGGTCCTTGGCGGGCTCGACGCGGCCGACCCACAGGAGCGTGAACGGCTCGCCGGGGTGCTCGCGCTCGCCGACGTCGCCGAAGCGGCCGGCCTCCAGGCCCGGGTGGACGGTGCGCAGCTTCGCGGGGTCGGCGCCGCAGCGCTCCTGCCAGCGGCGCGCGTGCGCGTTCCCGGGGGTGATGACCGCGGCCTCGCGGTACACCTCGGTGGCGAGCCTGCCGTGGAAGGAGGCGAGCAGGGCCCGCGCGGGCGCGCTGAGCATGCCCTCCGCGGCGACATGCACTGCTGGAGCGGCAGCGGACCCGGCGCCTCCGCCTCCGTGCACTCCGGCCCCGGGCGCCCCGGCACTGCGTGCCCCGTCACCGCGCATCCCGGCACCGCGCACCCTGTCACCGCGTACGCCGACGTCGTGCGCCTCGCCGCCCCGCACACCGGCACCGGGCGCCCCGCCGCGCACCCCGGCACCACCGGCCCCCTCGCCCTGCGCCCCGACGCCCCGAGCCTTGCCCGTCCACTCCGACGCAGGATTCCGTACCCCCGCAAGACTCCGAGCCGCCGCAGCATTCCGCGCCCCCGCGAGACCAGGCGCCCCCGCCAGATAGTGCGCCCGCAACCGCACCCCGTACTCCGTCACCAGCAGCGGCACCCCCGCGAAGTGCCGCGCGAGGAGCCCCGGAAGGGCCGCGCCGCCGCCCGCCGTGGCGTGGCAGAGGTCGACCGCGCCGAGCGCGTCGGGCCCGTACCAGTCGAGGGACAGCGGGCGCAGGACCCGCTCGACGCGGTCGGCGACGGCGAGCAGGTCGGGGACGCGGGCGGCGCGCGCGGCGCGGGGCGCGCCCGGCGCGCGGCAGGCGCTCTCCAGGGCGCGCACGGCGACCTCGGAGCGCAGGGCACCCACGATGCCGCCCTGCTCGCGGGCGAGGTCGGCGAGGCCGTAGAGCGCGCTGCCGAAACGGTCCGCCAGGAGCGCGGAGCCCTCCTGGGTGCCCGAGACCGCTCCCGCGCACACCACGCCCGCGAGCTCTCCGAAGCAGTCGGCGAACCGCCGCCGCGTCCCGCGGCCGAGGCCGAGCCCCAGACCGCGGCCGAACCGCAGCCCGCCCGTGCCGTCGCCCGCCGTCCACAGCGGCGCGCTCCGCACCCGGCGCACCTGGGGCGGCAGGTCGACCCACCCCAGCGCCTCCTGCCGTTCGCTCCGGCTCAGCGCGTAGACGTCGAACTCGTGCTGCCCGAGCCCGCGCACGAGCCGGTCGCACCAGAGCCTGGCCTCACCGCCCACATACGGATAGCCACCCTCCGTAAGCAGTCCAATGCGCACGCGTGCACCCCCGATCTGCCCTATGGGGAGCCGCCGTTGGCCCGGCGGCTCGCAGCGGGACGAACGTATGCGGACATGCCGGTGGCGCGACGGACGGTTGTCCATCGCGCCACCAAAAGGGGTGAAGAGCAGTAACTTTCCCGCGCCGGTCGCGTTCCGTCGCGCTATGGAAGACCCATAGAGCGACGAATGCGGCTATGAGGGACCCGTGAGGAGCCCGTCCCGCTCACGTGGAGTCACGCCACGGCCAGCTCTTCGCGCGCCGCCCGCGCCGCCGCGAGCCGCTCCGTGCGCCGCTGTGCCGCGATCGCCGGGTCGAGGGCGGGCACGGCCGCCAGGAGCTGCCGCGTGTACGGGTCCTGGGGCGAGCCGTAGACCTCGTCCACGGAGCCGTACTCGACGATCCGGCCGCGCCGCATCACCGCGACCCGGTCGCTGACCTGGCGCACCACCGCGAGGTCGTGCGCGACGAAGACGAGCGCGAGCCCGAGCTCCCGCTGCAACTCGGCGAGCAGCGCGGTGACCTGGGCCTGCGTGGTCACGTCGAGCGCCGAGACCGGCTCGTCGCAGACGATGAGCCGCGGTTCGGCGGCGAGCGCCCGCGCGATGCCGACGCGCTGGCGCTGGCCGCCGCTGAACTCGTGCGGATAGCGGTCGTAGTGCGCCGGGTCGAGGCCGACGCGCTCCATCAGGTCCCGTACGCGGGCGCGGATCGCCGCCTCGTCGCGGTCGCCCCGCGCGCGCAGCGGATCGGCGACGGACTCGCCCACGGAGCGGCGCGGGTTGAGCGACGAGACGGGGTCCTGGAAGACCATCTGCACGCCCGGCACCGTGCCGCCGCGGTGCCGCTCAAGACCTCCGGAAGCACCGCCGTAGCGGAGCCGTCCGGCCGTCGGCTCCAGGAGCCCCACGAGCATCCGGCCGAGCGTGGTCTTGCCGCTGCCGCTCTCCCCGACGATGCCGAGGGTCTCGCCGCGCCGCACGGTCAGCGAGACGTCGTCGACGGCGGTGAAGGCCCGCTTGCCGCGCCCGAATTCCCGCCTGAGCCCGTCAGCCTCCACGACGACGTCGCCGGACCCGGCGGCGTCACCGGACTCGGCGGCACTACCCGGGCGCTCCTCGCGGACGGCGTCCACGCGGGGCACGGCGCTCAGGAGCTGTTGCGTGTACGCCTCCTGCGGCGCCGACAGGACGGCGCCGACGCCGCCGCGCTCGACGACGCGCCCGTGCCGCATGACGAGCACGTCGTCGATGCTCTCCGCCGCGACGCCCACGTCGTGCGTGACCAGGAGCAGGCCCATGCCGGTCTCCGTGCGCAGCTCGTGCAGCAGGTCGAGGATCTGCGCCTGCACGGTCACGTCCAGGGCGGTCGTCGGCTCGTCGGCGATGAGCAGCTCGGGCTCGCAGGACAGGGCCATGGCGATCAGGGCGCGCTGGCGCATGCCGCCGCTGAACTCGTGCGGCCGCGAGCGGGCGCGGCGCGCCGCGTCGGGGATGCCGACGCGGTCGAGCACCTCGACGGCCCGGGCGCGCGCGGCGCGCCGGGAGCCCCCCGAGTGCGTCCGGTAGACCTCGGCGATCTGGTCGCCCACCGCGAAGTACGGGTCGAGCGAGGACAGCGGGTCCTGGAAGACCATCGCGGCGACCGGGCCGCGCAGGCGCCGCAGTTCGGCGTCCGTGGCCGCGCCGACGTCGGTGCCGCCGACCCGCACGGAGCCCGTCACGCGCGCGCCGGTGCCCCGGTGCAGGCCGAGCAGCGCGGACGCGACGGTCGACTTGCCGGACCCGGACTCGCCGACGAGGCCGAGGGCCGCGCCGCGCGCCAGCGTGAAGGAGACCGCGTCCACGGCGCGCACGTCGCCGAACGCGACGCTCAGGTCCTCCACCCGGACCAGGTGATCAAGGGTCACGACAGCACCACCCGTCGGTCGGCCACCGCGTACAGGACGTCCGCGACGGCGTTGGCGAGGACCACGAAGAAGCCGGTGACGAGCACCATGCCGACGACCACCGGCAGGTCGACGACCCGCACCGCCTGCACGAGTTCACGCCCGAGCCCGGGGAGCCCGAACAGCGTCTCGGTGAGCAGCGCACCGCCGAACATCGACCCGAAGTCGTTGGCGCTGAGCGCGATCACCGGCGCGAGGGCCCCGCGCAGGGCGTGCCGCCCGACGACGGACCGCTCGCTGACGCCGTACGCGCGGAAGGTGCGCACGTGGTCCTCGGCGAGCGTCTCCAGCATCGAGGAGCGCGTCAGGCGCGCGTACTTGGCGGATTCGATGAGCGCGAGCGACACCCAGGGGAGCAGCAGGTTCCACGCCCACTGCTGCGGGTCGTCGGTGAACGCCACGTACTGCGGGAACGGCAGCCACTGGAGCTGGCCGCAGACCAGGATCATCAGGAGCAGGCCGATGACGAACACGGGCGTCGCGGTGCCGGCGAGCGTGACGGCGGTCAGGACGCGCTCGGTGAGGCGGCCGCGCTTCCACGCGGAGAGCACGCCGGTGCCGACGCCGAGGATCAGCCAGAGGACCATCGCGCCGAGCGCGAGGGACCCGGTGACCGGCACCTTGTTCAGGATCAGCTGGGTGACCTGCTGGTCGGTCTGGTACGACAGGCCGAGGCAGGGCGCGTCGCAGTGCTGCACGCTCGTGCCGGTCGAGTAGTCGTGCCCGACGAAGATCCCGCGCAGGAAGTCGAAGTACCGCTCGTACAGCGGGTCGTCGAGCCGCAGCTGGTCCGAGACCTGCTGCACCTGGGCGGGCGAGCAGCGCGGGCCGCAGGTGATCTGGGCGACGTCGCCGGGCGCCACGTAGAAGACGGCGTAGATGATGACGGACAGGACGAAGAGCGTGACGACGGCGCCGACGGCACGGCGCGCCATGAAACCGATGAAACCGGAACCCCAGTTCACGACGCCCCCTCCTGCTTGCCCTGCTTGCCCTGCTTGTCCTGCTTGCGCTTGCGTTCACGGCCCGTGCCGATCCGCAGGCGCGAGGCGGCCCGCGGGTCGAGGGCGGTGCGGACGCCGTCGCCCAGGACGGTGAGCGCGAGCACCGTGAGGAACAGCGCGGCGGCGGGCAGCAGCAGGTACTGGGGTGCCGCCTGGTACCAGACGTCGGCGGACGTGATCATCTGTCCCCAGGACGCCGTGGGCGGCTTGACGCCGACGCCGAGGAACGACAGGGCGGCCTCGACGGTGACGTTGGTGGGCACGAGCAGTGCCGCGTACGTGATGACGGGCGCGGCGAGCGCGGGAAGCAGCTCGCGGCGGGCGATCTCGAAGCCGCGCCAGCCGCTCAGGCGCGCCGCGGCCACGTGGTCGAGCGCCTTGAGCGAGATGGTCTGGGCGCGCACGATCTTGGCGATGCCGCCCCAGCCGACGGCGCCGACGACCAGGGCCACGAGCACGGGCCGCGGGAAGTCGCTCGGCACGATGGCGAGCAGGCCGAGGGCGAGGACCATCAGGGGCAGCGCCACCATGACGTCGGTGGCGCGGCTGAGGGTGAGGTCCACCCAGCGGTTGCCGAGCCCGCTGGCGAGCCCGACGCCGACGCCGATGACGACCTGGACCAGCGTGGCGACGAGGGCGACGCCGAGGGACACGCGCGCCCCGTACACGAGCCGCGCGAACAGGTCGCGGCCGGTCTGCGGTTCGACGCCGAGCCAGTGCTCGCCGCTCATGCCGCCGAAGTCGCCGACGGGCACGCCGCCGCGCGCGGAGTCGATCAGCTCGGGGTGGTACGTGGTGGGGTCCTGGCCGGACAGGGCGGTGAGCAGCGGCGCGGCGAGCGCGACCAGGACGAGCAGGGCGACGATCGCGCCCGCGACGAGGGCGGCGCGCTGCGTGCGCAGGCGGCGCCAGAACTGACGGGCTCCGGAGGTGGCGGCAGCGGGCACCGCGTCGGTGCCCGCTCCCGCGCTCTCCGAGGCCAACAGGGCCTCACTCATGACAGGTAGACCTGAGCGCCCTTACTTGACCGCGACCTGGGAGACGTCGAGGACGCCCGTCCAGTCGCTGATCACGACGTTCTTGATGTCCTTGCCGTAGAGGCGCTTGTAGACCGGGTGGAACAGCGGCACGTTCACGGCCTGCTCGCCGATCTTCTTGTCGAGCGCGCCCCAGCGCTTGGCGGCCGCGGCGTGGTCGGTCAGCTTGTTGATCTCGTCGATCTCCTTGTTGACCGCCTTGTCGTTCAGGAAGGAGGAGTTGAAGTTGTAGCCGTCCGTCACGATCTGGCGGCCGTCGAAGATCGGGGCGAGGAAGGGACCGCCGGAGGGCCAGTCGGCGCCCCAGTGGGCGAGGAACAGACCGGGCTCGGCCTTGGTGTCGTGGACCTTGTCCTCGTAGTCGTTGTCCTCGAGGCCCTGGAGCTTGACGGTGATGCCGGCCTTCTTCAGGGCGTCCTGGAGGGCGGTGGCGATCTCCGGGCTCGTCTCGAAGTTCTTGGCGTTGGAGTGCGTGAGGGTGATGGTCAGGCCGTCCTTGTAACCGGCCGCCTTCAGGAGCTCCTTGGCCTTCTTCGGGTTGCCGGAGTCACCCGCGGGGAAGTGGTCGAACTTCTGGTAGCCGAAGGACTCCTGGTTCGGCAGGAACGTGGTGGCGGGCTCGGCGAGCGAGGAGCCGCCGGCCGCGTTGATCACCGACGAGCGGTCGACGGCGTACGCGATCGCCTGGCGGACCTTCGGGTTGTCGAAGGGCTTCTTCTTCGGGTTGAAGGCCAGGTAGTTGGTGTACCCGAAGTGGCCGGTGCCGACCTGCGCGGCGAGCTTCTTGTCGCCGGTGACCTTGGCGAGCTCGGCCGGGCCGAGGTTGGTGTCGGTGGTGACGGCGGCGGCGTCGGCGCCCTGGCTGCTGGAGAGCCGCTGGTTGACGACCGACGAGTTGAGGCCGGAGCGGACGTCGATCTTGTCCGGGTAGGCCTTGCGCTCGGCGTCGGTCTTCGCGGACCAGTGCGGGTTGCGCTCCAGCTGGAGGCGCTCGCCGCCGTTGGTGTTCTTGACGACCCGGTACGGGCCCGACGAGATCGGGTGCTCCTCGTACTTGGAGCCCTTGTCCTTGGCCTTCGGGACGGGCGCGAACGACGTCTGCGTGGCCACGTAGTCGAAGTCACCGACGGGCTTGTTCAGCCGGAAGACGATGGTCCGCTCGTCCGGCGTCTCGACGGACTTCAGGCCGCCCTTGTCCTTGTAGGGGCCCTGGTACTTGGCGCCGCCGATGAGCCAGTCCCGCAGGAAGGGCGCGCCGCCGGACAGTTCGGCGGCGAAGGAGCGCTCGATGCCGTACTTGATGTCCTTGGTCGTGATCGGCGAGCCGTCCTCGAACTTGAGGCCCTCCTTGATCTTGTACGTCCACACCGTGGCGTTCTTGCTCGGCTTGCCGAGGCTCTCGGCGAGGTCCGGGACGACCTTCGCGCCCTCGGCGCCGTCCTCGCGGTTGCGCGTGGTCAGCGTGCGGAAGACCAGGCTCGGCACGTTGCCGCCGCCGGAGGTGTAGAGCCGCGCCGGGTCGAAGGTCTTCTGCGGTTCGCGGTTGAGGATGGTGAGCGTGCCGCCCTTCTGCGGCTTGCCGTCGCCGCCGCCCGCGTCGTTCTTGTCGTCGGGGCCGCACGCGGCGGCGCCCAGGGCCAGGACGACCAGGCTGGCGGATGCCGCTGCCACGCGGCGGGATATGACGGGCCCTTGACGACGAGGACGACGCATCGGAGTGCCTCTCGAAAGCGAAAGAAGAAGACGGAGAAGGAAGGAACCAGGGGAAACGCGGAAGCCCGCCCCGGGCGCGCACACCGATGACCGTCCAGCATCCGGACGTCAGTCCACATGACGGACCGTGCAGCAGGCACGATTCATCAAGCGGGACAAAAAGGGAGAAATGCGACGCACTCGCCGGGGGCGGGCGTCAGCGACAGTGAATGTCGGCCACGCAGAGCGCGGTCACGCCGAAGAGCGCCAGCTCAAGGGCGGCGCTGTTGGAGGCGTGACGGATCGACATGCGGAGAAATATGGACGATGCCGCGCGGAATGTCAACGCGGCGTCTCTCATTCCGAGAGGACCCGTCTCAACCCTTGAGAAAGGCCTCAACCCTTGGGAAAGGCCCAAGGGTTGGGCTTGCACCGGATTCCGTCGTGCTCCAGGAACTTGGTCTGCTGCTGCATGACGGGTGCGAGCTCGCCGTCGCGCTGGCAGTCCACATGACCGTGGCCGAGCCGGTGGCCGACCTCGTGGTTGATCAGCATCTGCCGGTACGGGTGGATGTGATCGCCGTAGGTCTTGGCGCCCTGCGCCCACCGATAGGCGTTGATCATGATGCGGTCGGTCATGGACGAGTCGCACGACACGTTCTGCTGGAGCGTGTCGAGCCCGGACTTCGCGCACCACTTCGCGGTGGTCACGGGACTCGCGAGCGTGATCACGAAATCGGGCTTCCCGGAGGAGATCCGCTCGAAGGTGCGGGCGCCGCCGTGGGCCCAGCTCCGGTCGTCGTTCAGGGTCTTCTGGACGGCCTGCGCGAACAGTTCGCCGTCGAGACCCATGCCCTTCTCGACGTCGACGCGGTAGCGGAACTTCTGTCCCTTGCCCGGCGCCTTGTCGAATCCGGGCATCGCCTGGAAGTGCCCGGACGCGGCGAGCTTCGCGTCCAGCGGGTACTTCTTGCCCATCTTCTCGTCGTACGTCGCCGGGGTCGCGCGCGCGGAGTCGGCCGGGGTCGGCCGGTTGTCCGAGCGCGACGCCGAGCCGTCGGCGTCCCGGTCGCCCGCGTCGCCCTTGGCGGACCGGGCGTGGGCGTCCGAGTCCTTGCCGTCGTCGGCGACCTGACCGGCCACCACGATCGCAAGGACGGTGGTGACGGCCGCGGCGGCGATGCCGGTGACGGTCCGGCCCCGGCGGCGCACCCGCGCCGGGGCGCCGCTGTCGTCGGCGTACGCCCCCTCGTCGTCACCGTCGTCGGGCTCCTCGGCGTCCCAGGCGGTGACGGATGCGTACGGGTCGCGGGGCGGCGGCGTACGAAGGCCCAGGGCATCCTCGTCGGCACGGGGTTCCCTGAGCCCGTCGAAGGCCTCGACGTAGTCCTGCCGGGGCCCGGGGGTGCGCGGCGGTCTGGCCTGCGGCGGCACGACGCCCTCGGGGCGGGCGCCGGGCGCTCCCCCGCCGACCTCGCCCCAGCCGCCCCCGGCCTCGCGCTGCTCGGGGTGCCCCCCGCGGACGCGCGGGACGCCACCGGGCGGGGTGGGCTGAGGGATGCCGTGAGGCGGGGTGGCCTGCGCCCGGGGCACGCCGTGGGGCGGGGTGTCGCGCCGGCGGCGGCCGGACCCGGGCCCGGCCTCGGCGGCCCGGGCCTTGGGTATCCCGCCCGGCGCGCCCTGCGCCGCGCCCTTCCCTGTGTCCTGCGCTCTGTCCTTCGGTATGCCAGAGGTGCTGCTGGTGTCCGAGTTGTCGGCCGGGCCCCGGCGGCTATGACGTCCCACGCGGCGCCTCAGCTCCTCGTACCCGAAGTACCCGAATCACGGCGGTCGTCGCTCACGCCGCCACGATCCCGCACACCATGAGGATCGCTCAACTCACCCGTATCAGCCACGAGTTCACGGAACGCGGCGGCCACCGCGCCCGGGAACTCCATCATCGCCACATGCCCCGCGTCCGTCAGCGTGAGCAGCCGCGAGTCACGGAAGGCGGCCGACGCCTTGCGCGCCATCCGGTACGAGACCAGCTGGTCCCGGCCGCCGTAGACGAGGAGCGTCGGCGCGAGCACCCGCTCGGCCTGCCGCCACAGTCCGTGCTGGCCGCCCAGTGTGTACGCGTTCACGATGCCGCGGGCCGAGCGGGACATCGCGTCCCAGAAGTACGGGTGCGTGAGGCGGCGCTCCATCTCGCGCACCGCGGCGGCGAACCCCTCCGGCGTGGCGTTGGCCGGATCGCCGTAACAGAGCGCCATGACACCGCGGACCCGCTGCTCCGGCGTCCAGTCCTTGGTGAGCCGCGTGAACAGACCGGCCACGCCGGGCACCGCGAGCAGACCCGTGGGCACCGCCGTGCGCTGCACCCGCAGCTCGGGCAGGGCGGGCGAGATCAGCGTGAGCGTTCGGACCAGATCGGGCCGCACCGCCGCGACGCGCGTCGTGATCGCGCCGCCCAGCGAATTGCCGACCAGGTGCACGGGGCCGCGCCCGCGCGCGTCCAGATAGCGGATCACCGCGCGCGCGTGCCCGGTCACCGAATAGTTGCCGTCGTCCGGCGGCGGCGAGTCGCCGAAGCCCGGCAGGTCCAGCGCCTCGCCGTCGACGACGTCCTCGACCAGCGGCATCAGCGCCGACCAGTTCTGCGAGGAGCCGCCGAGCCCGTGCACGTACAGAGCGGGCGGCAGGCCCTCGCGCGCCGGGGGCCGGGAGCGCACCGAGAGCGTCAGGCCCGGCAGGGCGACCGAGTCCATGCGCTCACCGTCGGCGACGCCTACGACGCCCGGCTTGGGGGCGGCGGTGGCGGCCAGCGCATGCGGCAACTCGGTCGAAGACATGCGGCAATGTTACGAGACGATCACGCGTTGGATCGCGTGTTCGGCATCACAGGCCCGTTTGGATCGTGCAACAGATCGCGTAGCGCCCCGTTCGAGTGTTCCCTACGCTCGAAGTGAAGAGGACCCCAGCGAGGAACCGAGCCGAGGAGTCCAGCATGACCGTCGACCCGACCGACCCCGACACCTTCGTGGACGAGGGCGCCGACACCACCGACTTCGACCAGGAGACGCCCGAGGCCGACGCCGCGGAGCAGCACACGGACCTCGCCCAGCACCGGGACGAGCCCCTGGAGGACGTCGACCCGGACACCGCGAACGTCGCCGACGTGGCCGAGCAGGCGCGCGTCGTGGACCTCGACGAGGACGACTACCGCTGACCCGGCGCACGCGCACCGCCGCCCCGGCGCACGCGCCCCGAACGCGGCTGCCCGTGTTCGCCCCACTACGTACGGCTTCCGCGGGCACCCAGTCCGTGAAATTCTGCGCTCGCACCGCGCACATCACAGTTACCGAAAAGTACGATGGCGGCGCGGCGCACACCGCGGCACAAGGACGATTTTGGGAGGCGGCGTGACAGCCATCGAGCAGACAGAGGCGGCACGCCCGCGGGGCACACGCCTGCCGCGCCGTGCCCGACGCAACCAACTCCTCGGCGCGGCCCAGGAGGTCTTCGTCGCCCAGGGGTACCACGCGGCGGCCATGGACGACATCGCCGAGCGGGCGGGCGTCAGCAAGCCGGTGCTCTACCAGCACTTCCCCGGCAAGCTCGACCTCTACCTGGCCCTGCTCGACCAGCACTGCGACAACCTGCTCCAGGCGGTACGCGCGGCCCTGGCGTCGACGACGGACAACAAGCAGCGCGTCGCGGCCACGATGGACGCCTACTTCGGGTACGTCGAGGACGACGGCGGCGCGTTCCGGCTCGTCTTCGAGTCGGACCTGACGAACGAGCCCGCGGTCCGCGAGCGCGTGGACAAGGTCACCCTGGAGTGCGCGGAGGCGATCTGCGAGGTGATCGCGGAGGACACCGGCCTGTCCAAGTCCGAGTCGATGCTCCTCGCCTCCGGCCTCGGCGGCCTCGCCCAGGTCGTCGCGCGCTACTGGCTGCACAGCGACGGCGGTGTACCGCGCGAGAAGGCCGTGCAACTGCTCACCTCGCTCGCCTGGCGCGGCATCGCGGGCTTCCCGCTGCACGGGGCAGACATCCACTGACGCCCGCCGCGGGCCCTTGTCCGGTCCTCGGGTGTTCGCTCTTGGCGTGCACGGTCGGCGCCTTCACACTCCCCTCACCGGGCTAATCTGTGCTGGTACGGCGCGGGCGGCCGCGCACATCACTGACCGGCGGAGGGACAAGGCGTGGAGGTCAAGATCGGCGTGCAGCACGCGCCGCGCGAGATCGTTCTGGAGAGCGGTCAGAGTGCCGAGGAGGTCGAGAGCGCGGTGGCCGCGGCCCTCGCGGGCAAGGCCCAGCTGCTCTCCCTGGTGGACGACCACGGCCGCAAGGTCCTGGTCCCCGCCGACCGCCTCGCGTACGTGGAGATCGGCGAGCCGACGCAGCGCAAGGTGGGCTTCGGCGCGCTCTAGCGCGACGGCTCACCACGGCTCGGGAACGGCCCGGTGGTACGGCCCCCTATGGGGTCAACCACCGGGCCGTTCTTGTGCGTTCACCCGCTGTTCACCGGGGGTGCGGCGCGGGTGCGGCCGTTCCGGAGACGGGGTGTGCAAGGAGGGTTGTGTTCCGGGTGTCGGGGGTAAGACCGGCTACGACCGTTTTGCACCGCCTGGCCTCGAGCCTCGAGGGAGGGAACACACCGTGATCCTGGAAGCGATCGGCTCCACACTCCTCGGCCTGGCCCTCGCCTGGGCGACGGCCCGCCGGCTGCCCCACCGGCTTCCGTCGCGCGTCCTCGTCCTGTCGACGGGGGTGGCCGGGGCGCTCGTCGGGGCGTTCATCACGCATACGGCGCTGGGGCCGGGCCACGTGCCTGTCACGCTCCTGGGCGCGGTGGTCGTCGCGGCCGCCCTCCTCTCCCTCCTCCTGCGCCCCACCCACCACCTCCGGCGCCGCCAAGCCCCGGCGTGACCTGGCCGGAGGCCCACCCTGCGACCTCCGGCCCACCTCTGGCGGGCCCTCAGCCCCCACCCACCGGACGAATCGCCCCCGCCGGGCGGCACCCCGGCCGGCCCGAAACGCCCCCGCCGGACGAAGCGCCCCCGCGCCGGACGAAGCGCCCCGGCGCGGGCCGACCGCCCCCGCGCGGGCCGACCCCACCGCCGCCCCAACGGCATCCACCGGGCGAACACCCCACGCGGGACCGGCCCGCCGCCGACCAGCGGCGTACCCTCACCCGCCGGGTGAGCGCCCACGCGGCCCGGCCGACGACCGACACGCCCCCCCACCCGCCGGGTGAACACCTCACGCGGGACCGACCCACCGTCGGCCACCGTCACGACGCCAGCTCCCCCACCCACCGGGTGAACGCCCCACGCGGGGTCGGCCCACCGTCGGCGGCGCTGCCATGACGCCCCCCCCGCGCGGGGAACCGAAAACCGCGGCGGCTTCGCCGCCACCTCTCCCACCCGCCCGCCCGTTTCCACCCCCACGCGGGGTGAACGCCCCTCGCGGTCGCTACCCGCCGCCGGCACCTCCCGCTCCCCACCGCTACCGCGGCGGTCCATCTCCCACCCGCCCGCCCGTTTCTGCCCTCCCAGGGGGTGGACGCCCCTTGTGGGGGTTGAGCACCGTCGGCGGGCGCGGCCCGTCGGTAGGTCATGGGTGGGCGGGCGGGGAGATGCCGCCGCGATAGCGGCGGGACGCGGGCACACGCACCGATGTAGTGCGGGCAGTCAGGCACGGGCCGATGAGGGGCGAGGTCCGGTACGCCCCCGACGGCAGGTCATGGGAGCGGCGGGACCTGGGCACGCGCACGGGGGCGGTTCGCGCGGACCGGTGAGAGGCGAGGTCCGGTACGCCCAGGACGGTAGGTCATGGGAGGGCGGGCGGGGAGATGCCGCCGCGATAGCGGCGGGAGCTGGGCACACGCCCCGGAGGCCGTCAGGTGCCGTGCGGCCCGGACAGCAGGGCATGGGAGGGCGGGCGGGGAGATGCCGCCGCGATAGCGGCGGGAGCTGGGCACACGCCCCGGAGGCG
>NZ_JBHYJH010000038.1:47828-63183 GCF_042740445.1 Streptomyces sp. NPDC059003
CCCCGGAGGCGGTCAGGTGCCGTGCGGCCCAGACGGCAGGGCATGGGAGGGCGGGCGAGGTGACGCCGCCGCGATAGCGGCGGGGCCTGGGCACACGCGCCGGAGGCGGTCAGGTGCCGTGCGGCCCAGACGGCAGGGCATGGGAGGGCGGGCGGGGAGACGCCGCCGCGATAGCGGCGGGGCCTGGGCACACGCTCCGGAGGCCGTCAGGTGCCGTGCGGTCCAGACGGCAGGACATGGGAGGGCGGGCGGGGTGACGCCGCCGCGATAGCGGCGGGAGCTGGGCACACGCGCCGGGGGTGGCCCGGACGGTGGTCGGTGGGCGAGGGGGCCGTCCGGGGGCCCGGGCGGGGTGGGTGGCCCGGGGGTGTCGGTGAGGTGGGGGCCGGGTCACGGCGCCCGAGGCGTTATGCCGCCAGCCCCAGCGCAGCCATCCGCTTCGTGTGCGCCTCAGTGATCCGCGAGAACATCCGCCCGACCTCCGCGAGGTCGAACCCGTCCGCCACGCCCCCGACCAGCATGGTCGACAGCGCGTCGCGATCCGCGACCACCCGCTGGGACTGGGAGAGCGCCTCGCCCATGAGCCGCCGCGCCCACAGCGCGAGCCGCCCGCCCACCCGCGGATCGGCGTCGATCGCGGCCCGCACCTTCTCGACGGCGAAGCTGGCGTGCCCGGTGTCGTCGAGGACGCCGAGCACCAGGGCCCGGGTGTCCCCGTCGAGCCGCGCCGCGACCTCGCGGTAGAAGTCGCTGGCGATCGAGTCGCCCACGTACGCCTTGACGAGGCCTTCGAGCCAGTCGGACGGCGCGGTCTGCCGGTGGAAGCCGTCGAGGGCCGCGACGAACGGCTCCATGGCCTCCGTGGGCTCCGCCCCGATCGCGGCGAGCCGGTCCCGCAGCTGCTCGAAGTGGTGGAACTCGGCGGACGCCATCTTCGCCAGCTCCGCCTTGTCGGCGAGCGTCGGCGCCAGCTTCGCGTCCTCGGCGAGCCGCTCGAACGCCGCGAGCTCTCCATAGGCGAGCGCGCCGAGCAGATCCACGACCGCGGCGCGGTACTGCGGCTCGGCGGAAGCTTTCGCCCAGTCCTGGGCGGCGACCCCGGTGGGCGCCGCAGCGGCTTCGGCAGAGGCGGCAGAGGCGTGGGCGGGGGTGTCAGGCGTCTCCATGAAGCGCACAATAGCCCGCCCGCCGGGCGACGTAAGGGCCTGGTCAGCCACTGTGACGATGACGACGTGGACAATTCGCCGGACACGTATGCGAGATTCCGGGGTACAGTGGTAATGCGCCCGCCGAATAATTCGACGGGCCGCATGAATGAGGATGCCCGGTCGGTGGCCCGATCGGCTCCGACCAGACAGCCCTCCAGGGGCGTACGCAGTTCGCGTACGGCATGCGGAGGGACCCCCTCAGCGGTGTGAGCGCTCGAGCGTCGGCAGTGGTCCCGTGTCACCCGGCTCGCCCGGCTCTTTACACAGGCGGCCGGCTGTCCCCGGCACGGTCACGACCCCCAGCGTTCGCCTCGCGCCGCGTCTCACAGAAGAGGCATAGCCCTGACTACGACTTTCCGAGATCTCGGAATCCTCCCCGAAACAGCCGAGGCCCTTGAGGCCGTCGGCATCGTGAACCCCTTCCCCATCCAGGAGATGACGCTCCCCGTCGCGCTCTCCGGCACCGACGTGATCGGCCAGGCCAAGACCGGCACGGGCAAGACGCTCGGCTTCGGCCTCCCGCTCCTCGAGCGCGTCGTCGTCCCCGCGGACGTCGAGGCGGGCCGCGGCACGCCGGAGGACCTCACACAGGCCCCGCAGGCGCTCGTCGTCGTCCCCACGCGCGAGCTGTGCACGCAGGTCACGAACGACCTGCTGACCGCGGGCAAGGCGCGTAACGTCCGCGTCCTCGCCATATACGGCGGCCGTGCGTACGAACCCCAGGTCGAGGCCCTCAAGAAGGGCGTCGACGTGGTCGTCGGCACGCCGGGCCGCCTGCTCGACCTGGCGGGCCAGCGCAAGCTGAACCTGAAGCACGTGAAGTGCCTCGTCCTCGACGAGGCCGACGAGATGCTCGACCTGGGCTTCCTGCCCGACGTCGAGAAGATCATCAACATGCTTCCGGCGAAGCGCCAGACGATGCTCTTCTCCGCGACGATGCCGGGCGCCGTCATCGGCCTCGCCCGCCGCTACATGTCGCAGCCCACGCACATCCGCGCCACCGCGCCGGACGACGAGGGCGCGACCGTCGCGAACATCACGCAGCACGTGTACCGCGCGCACTCCATGGACAAGCCGGAGATGGTCGCCCGCATCCTGCAGGCCGACGGCCGCGGCCTCGCCATGATCTTCTGCCGTACGAAGCGCACGGCCGCCGACATCGCCGAGCAGCTGGAGCGGCGCGGCTTCGCCTCCGGTGCGGTCCACGGCGACCTCGGCCAGGGCGCCCGCGAGCAGGCCCTGCGCGCCTTCCGCAACGGCAAGGTGGACGTGCTCGTGTGCACGGACGTCGCCGCCCGCGGCATCGACGTCGAGGGCGTCACGCACGTCATCAACTACCAGTCCCCCGAGGACGAGAAGACCTACCTCCACCGCATCGGCCGCACCGGCCGCGCGGGCGCGTCGGGTACGGCGATCACGCTGGTCGACTGGGACGACATCCCGCGCTGGCAGCTGATCAACAAGGCGCTCGACCTGGACTTCAACGACCCGGTCGAGACGTACTCCAGCTCCCCGCACCTGTACGAGGAGCTGAGCATCCCCGCCGGGACGAAGGGTGTCCTGCCGCGTGCCGAGCGCACCCGCGCCGGGCTGGACGCGGAGGAGCTGGAGGACCTGGGCGAGACGCGCGCCCGCGGGGGCGCGCGCGAGCGGTCCCGTACGCGTTCGCGCGCCACGGACGAGCCGACCGAGCGCCCCGCGCGCACGCCGCGGCGCCGCCGCCGCACCCGCTCCGGCGCACCCGTGGACGCGCCCCCCGCGGCGACGGAGGCCCCGGCCACCGAGCCCGCACCCGCCGCCGAGCCCGCTGCCACCAACGCAGAGGAAGCGGCCCCGGCGCGGACGCCCCGCCGTCGCCGCCGCACCCGCGCAGGCGCGGAGGCCGCCGCCGACCCGGCCCCCGCGACCGCGACGGCGGCCACGGAGGAGGCGCCCACCAAGCCGCGCCGCCGCCGCACCCGCAAGCCGACGACGGAGTCCCCGGAGGCGTAGCCTCCCCCTCGGCCGCCCACCCACCCATGCGCTGAGCACGGGGCGGGTGGGCGTCCGCGTTCCCACCCGATCCCGGCGCACCGCCCACCGCCCGCACCGGGTCGGACACGCCACCGCCCCGCCGCTCCGCGGCGGGATCCACCCGCCCACCCACCCCATACGCCGCCAACGGCGGCCAGCCCCCACAAGAGGCGCCCACCCCGCGTGGGGGTGGAAACGGGCGGGCGGGTGGGAGGACACCCCCCAAGGCCCCGGGGCCAGTAGCCTCACTGACATGAGCCGGCCCCCCACCTTCACCCCACCCCCAGGCACCCGCGCCCACACCCTCCACACCTCCCGCGGCGACTTCGCCGTCCACGACGCGGCCCCGGACCGGCCCGCCAAGGGGACGGTCCTGCTGCTTCCGGGCTTCACCGGCAGCAAGGAGGACTTCATCGTGCTGCTGCGCCCCCTGGCCGACGCGGGCTACCGCGCGGTGGCCGTGGACGGCCGCGGACAGTACGAGTCGACGGGCCCGGACGACGAATCGGCGTACGCCATGGACGAGTTGGGCAAGGACGTCCTGGCGCAGACGGCGGCGCTCGACCACCCGCGGGACACCCCGGTGCACCTGGTCGGGCACTCGCTCGGCGGCCTCGTCGCCCGCACGGCGGTGCTGCTCGCCCCTGCGGAAACGTTCGCCTCGCTCACGCTGATGTCCTCGGGCCCCGGCCGCATCTCACCCTCGCAGCGGACCCGCGCCACGCTCCTGACCGACGCGCTCGCCGCCCACTCGCCGGCTTCCGTGTGGGAGTTCATGCGGGCCATGGACCCACCGGAGGACGCGGACGTGAACGGCGCGGACGACGGCGCCCTGCGCGCCCGCTGGCTCCGCAACAACCCGGCCCAGCTCATCGCCACCGGCAAGCAGCTGTGCGTCGAGCCGGACCGCGTCGACGAGCTCGCCGCCGTACCGCTGCCGAAGCATGTGATCTCCGGTGAGCGCGACGACACCTGGCCGGTGCCGCTCCTGGACGACATGGCCCGCCGCCTCGGCGCGCACCGCACGGTGATCACCGGCGCCGAGCACTCCCCCAACGCCGACCGCCCCGAGGCCACCGCCACCGCGCTCGTGACCTTCTGGGACCGGCAGCACACCCCGCCTCAGTAGGGCTCAGTAGCACTTCTGCAAGTGCTCCCAGAACCCGTCCCGCAGCACCCGTCGCAGGTCGGACTGGCCGCGCAGCGAGTAGTCGAGGAGCCGCTCGGCCTCGACCAGGAGCTCCTGGTCGACCGAGCCGGGCAGATAGGGATGGCCGGGCAGCAGGCTCACCAGCGCCTCGCGGCCGCGCGCCGACAGCCATTTGGCGGAGATCTGCGCGCCGACGAAGCGCACGTCGTCGCGCGAGGGCCGGGGCGCGCCCGCCGGGCCTTCGCAGGGCGCGGCGGGGCGGCGCGTGATGTACGGCTTGAAGAAGTCGGCGTCGAGCGTGCGCTGGCTGTCGACCTCCCACAGCAGCGGCTCCGCCTGGTTGCGGCCGTCGGGCGCCTCGATGCCCCACAGGTGGACCCGCGCCCCGTACCCCTGCGCGGCCTCGACGGCCGACACGAGGTCCTCGTCGCCGCCGATGAGCGCCGCGTCGCTGATGGCGCGGTGCCGGGCGAGGGACTCCAGGTCGCCGCGGATCAGCGAGTCGACGCCCTTCTGCTGGTTGTTGGCGTTGAGGTTGCCGAGGCGCACCTTGACGTCGGGGAGCTCGGCGATGGACTGCTGCTCGATGGTGTGGATGCGGCGTCTCGCGCCGTCGTACCAGTAGACGCGGAGGAGCCTGCTGTCCGCGAAGATCGTGCGCGCCTTGTCGATGAGCGCGTCGATCAGCCCTTCGGCGTCGAGGTCGAAGGAGCGCCGGTCCTCGGTGCCCGCCGCGAGGCGTCCCGCGGCGGCGTAGAGATAGCCGGCGTCGACGAAGATCGCGTGCGTGGACGGGGTCTTCGCCACCTCGGCGAGCATGCGCTCGAGCAGTCCGTTGGCGCGCGCCAGCTGAGCGGTGATGCGGCCGGTGTCGCCGGTCTCGTCGATGGTCTCGTCCATGTCCATACGGAGCGCATTGTCCCGTCCGTCACACGGCAGGCACAACCAGAGGCCGTCACTCAGCGAACACAACCAGCCGCGATACCGTCACGAAACCTTGCGTTCATTAGCCTGGCGAAAATTTTCTTTAGCGTAGGGAATGTTTGAGCAAGGCAACTCGTTAGCACCTACGTAACCGGCCGCTCCAGTGGCCACAGCAGTTCTCCTCCAGGAGGATCACCAGACGAAGGGAGAAGCCCATGCGCTTCGAAATCCTGCGACTCGACGACGTCGACGGCACCGCCGTGGACAGCACCGTTGTGGACGCCGCCTCCGTCAACCGGATCGTGCAGCAGGCCGCCGCCATCGGGCAGCGCCTGTACATCCGCCCGGCCGAGACCGCGGCTTCGTAACGCCGCGCTCCCCCACACACGCCAGAGCCCTGTACGCCACCGGAAGTGCCGGTGGGGTACAGGGCTCTGCGCATGCCAGGCGCGTACGGGGCAGGACGTACGCGTACGGGCCTCAGGCGCCGTTGATCACCTGCGTGACGCCGTTGATGATCTGCTGCACGGCGATGGCCGAGAGCATCATGCCCGCGAGCCGCGTCACCAGGACGACGCCGCCGTCCTTGATGACGCGGATGATGAGCAGCGAGAACCGCATCGCCAGGAACAGCACCACGTGAATGGCGAGGATCGCCACCCACACCGACAGCTGCTGCTTGCCGCTCGCGTGCTGCACGGCCAGGATCACCTGCACGATCGCGCCGGGCCCCGCGAGCAGCGGCATGCCGAGCGGTACGAGCGCGACGTTCACGTCCTTGGTCTGCTTCGGCTCGTCGGTCTTGCCGGTGAGCAGGTCGAGCGCCACGAGGAGCAGCAGCAGACCACCGGCGATCATCAGCGCCTGCGTGGAGACGTGCAGATAGTCGAGGATCTGCTGCCCGACGATGCCGAAGACCGCGATGACCCCGAAGGCCACGCACACGGCCTGGAAGGCCATCTTCTTCTGCACCTTGGCGGGGCGGCCCGCGGTCAGGGCGAGAAAGATCGGGGTGACCCCGGGGGGGTCCATGATGACAAAAAGGGTGAGAAAGAGGGATCCGAAGACGGCGACGTCGAACACAGTGATGGCCTTGCGAAGAGTCGTACAGGAGCTACGAGGAGTCGTACAGGGGCTACTACGAGAGGGGGGTGCGAAGGGCGGGCGCACGGCGGCGCCCACCGTCGGTGACGGTGACGGCGGTGGTGACGCGGCCGGTCAGGCGGAGGCGGGTCCGCCCGCGCCGGGCACCGGGAACGCCCCGGTGGCTCGGCGCGTGATCTCGCCGTAGATCTCGGGGTCGGTGGTGAACTCACCGAGCGAAACGGTCTTGCGGCTGCCGTGGTAGTCGCTGGAGCCGGTGACGAGCAGGCCCAGGTCCGCGGCGAGGGCGCGCAGGCGGGGGCCGGACTCGGGCGCGTACGCCAGCTGCTCGGGGTGGTCGACCTCGATGCCGTCCAGGCCCGCGGCGGCGAGCTCGGCTATCGCGGACTCGGGGACGACCTTGCCGCGCTGCGCGGCCGCCGGGTGCGCGAAGACGGTGACGCCGCCCGCGGCCTTGACCAGGCGGATCGCGTCGAAGGGGTCGAGCTCGTGCTTCTCGGCGTAGGCGCGGCCGCCGTCGGCCAGCCAGTCGGGCGTGAAGGCGTCCGAGACGGTGGGGACGACGCCGAGCTCGACGAGGGCCTCGGCGACGTGCGGGCGGCCCACGGAGCCGTCGCCGGCGATCCGGGCGACCTGCTCCCAGGTCACGGGCACGCCGAGCTCCTGGAGCTTGGCCACCATCGTCTTGGCGCGCGGCACCCGGTCGTCGCGGACGAGCTCGCGCTCGCGGGCGAGCTCCGGCTCGTCGGGGTCGAAGAGGTACGCCAGCATGTGCAGGCCCACGCCGTCCAGGCGGCAGGAGAGCTCGGCGCCGGTGACGAGGGTGAGCCCGGCGGGCAGGGCGGCGATCGCCTCCGCGTGGCCGCGGGTGGTGTCGTGGTCCGTGAGCGCGATGACGTCCAGGCCGGCGGCGGTGGCGTTGCGCACGAGCTGGGCCGGGGTGTCCGTGCCGTCGGATGCGGTGGAGTGGGTGTGCAGATCGATGCGCACGTAAGGGCTCCACGCTTTTCGGGACGGACGGGGGGACGCTCAAGGATAACGGGCCCTGCCGGGGGCCTCCCCAATCCCGCCCCTTCCCGAAACTAGGGGCTCCGCCCCTAGGACCCCTTCTATCCGGCGCTGCGCGCCTCGTCCTCAAACGCCGGACGGGCTAAAACCTTGCCGCACCGGCGAGAATTTAAGCCCCTCCGGCGTTTGAGGAGCGGGGTCTGGGGCGGAGCCCCAGTTCGGGAAGGGGCGGGTCAGGGGCGCCCCCGCGAGGGACGCTCACGGTGCCAGCAGCCGCGGCGACAGCGCGCCGCACGGCAGCAGCTCCACCTCCGCCCCCGCGTCCCGCAAATCCGTGAGCACCAGTTCGTCGTACATCAGCAGCCCCGACTGCTCGGGCCACGCGATGGCCCACAGCCACAGCCCGCGGGCCTCGCCCGCGAACACGGCCCGGTCGTCCGGCGCCCCGGGCACGTGCCACATCGGCGTGGGCCGCCCCGCGGCAAGCACCTTCGCGGCCGGCGGCTTGCCGAGGCTCATCGCGGGCCCGGGGTCGGGCCCGTCGATGCCGGCGTAGCGCGCGCCGAGGCCGACGCCCAACTCCTCGGCCACCAGGACGAGTTCACCGATGCCACCGAGCGGCGCGGGCCCCGAGCAGGCCACGGCGGTCGCCCTGCCGCCACTGCGGTCGTCGCCCGCGCAGGCCACGCCGGTGAAGAGCCAGCCGACGGGCAGGGGCCAGGGCATCCAGACGGGCACATGGGCGCGGTGCACCACGACGCTGAGGGCCTCGACGCTGGGCGGGATCACGGGCTGCAGCGGATGCACGGTGCCGTGCACACCGCACTGCCAGGAGTCGGCAAAGAGGCCGGGAGCCCTGACCCGGCCACCACACTTCGGGCAACTGGGTTCGCCCCTCATAGCGCCCCACGGTCCTCCCCGCCGGTCGCCGCGTCAAGGACGATCACCCGTCCGGAGGCTGTCTCCGCAACGCCACCACTCCGAAGGCAGGCACCCCGGGTCAGTCCAGCGGCACCGACGCGCGCAGCGGATCGCGCAGGTCCGCGCCCTTGGCGAGCCACCGCTCCTGGAGCGCCTGCGCGCCGTGCACCCGCTTCCACGCGGCCTCGTTGGGCGTCATGGGCAGGACGGGCAGGAACCGCACGGGGTCCATCGGGGCGTCGAGCTCCAGGTCCGGTACGAGACCGCCGGGCTCGGCGACGAGCACGGACGTGAACGGCGCGCCCGGCCACAGCGGCTCCCCCACGTCGAGGGAGGCGCCTGACGCCACGACCACGCCCTCCACCTGCGGCGACGCGGCGAGCACGGCGAGGGGGCGCAGGACCTTGTCGGTGTCGGCGAGGCCGCCGCGCACCGAGAGGATCAGTTCGGCGCGCGGCCCCTTGACGGGGTCGGCGAGGACCGCGGTGGGGTCGGCCATCGGCTGGGCGGACATGCCGAGCGTCGCGTACCGCACGATGCCCTCGCCCCCGGCGTCGGCGAATCTCAGCACCTCCACGCGGTCCGTGCCGAGGAAGGTCACCGCGGCGCGCGCGTCCGGTTCGCCCAGGCCGTCGCGGAGCCGGGCCTCGACCAGAGCAAGAACATCAGCCATGAGGCGAGCATAGAACTCGTCAGTGCTGGGTAAAGGTGGGGGTTTGACGCACCGGTCGGCTGATACTGTTGGCTGCTGGCCCGGGCGGCACGCAGAAGCGTCGCTCTCAAGCCCGGACCTCAGGGCCCGCAGGGGCCCGAACTCGACGGACGGCGCCTGGCGCGCCTGGACCTCCCCTACGGGGGACAGGCCGGAGGAGGTGGGGCTGCAGTGGATCGAAGTCGACCGTGCAGTACCACCCGCTCTTCCGCCCGCTGAATCCCCGCAGCAACGACGCTGCGGCCGTGCGTACGGCACACCACGAACCACCAGGCCCTGGCCGGTGCGTGCCGGGCACGACGGAAGAGCACCGCGTTTCACCTGATCTGCATCAGTAGCGTTGCTGCCACCGCGACGGTGCGGTGCTCCCCGCTTTGTGGACGTGCCAGACTCCGCAGCAGGACGTCCCCATTCCGGGTAGTTCCACCCGTCGCAGGCGGCCCTTTCGTCGAAGGAGCCCCGCCCATGTCGATGATCCGTGACCTGCGCGCCGCCGTCCGCCCCTCCCTGCGCAAGGACAGCGGCTCCTACAGCTCGTACGACACCACACGTGACCCCCGCGCCGCGTCGGCCGTCGTCGACTGCGCCGTCTACCGCGACGGGCGCCGCGCCACCTGCGACGAGACCCTGACGCCGCACGAGGCGATGCTTCAGGTGCGGCGCGACGGCGGCTTCGCGTGGATCGGCCTGCACGAGCCCACCGAGGCCGAATTCGCCGGGATCGCCGCCGAGTTCGGGCTGCACCCGCTGGCCGTCGAGGACGCCGTGCACGCCCACCAGCGGCCCAAGCTGGAGCGGTACGACGACACGCTGTTCACGGTCTTCAAGACCATCCACTACGTCGAGCACGCCGAGCTCACCGCGACCAGCGAGGTCGTCGAGACCGGCGAGGTCATGTGCTTCACCGGCCGGGACTTCTTCATCACCGTGCGGCACGGCGGCCACGGCTCGCTGCGCGCGCTGCGCCGCCGCCTCCAGGACGAGCCCGAGCTGCTCGCCAAGGGCCCGTCGGCGGTCCTGCACACCATCGCCGACCACGTCGTCGACGGCTACCTCGCCGTCGCGGACGCCATGCAGGTCGACATCGACGACGTCGAGAACGAGGTGTTCGCGGCCACCGGCAAGGGCGTCTCGCGGGGTGTCGACGCCGGGCGGATCTACCAGCTCAAGCGCGAGGTCCTGGAGTTCAAGCGCGCCGTGTCGCCGCTCCTGCGGCCCATGCAGCTGCTCAGCGAGCGGCCCATGCGGCTCGTCGACCCCGACATCCAGAAGTACTTCCGTGACGTCGCCGACCACCTGGCGCGCGTCCAGGAGCAGGTGCTCGGCTTCGACGAGCTCCTCAACTCCATCCTCCAGGCCAACCTCGCCCAGGCCGCCGTCGCCCAGAACGAGGACATGCGCAAGATCACGTCCTGGGCGGCGATCATCGCCGTGCCCACGGCGGTCTGCGGCGTCTACGGCATGAACTTCGACCACATGCCGGAGCTGCACTGGCGCTACGGCTACCCGATGGTCCTCGGCCTCATCGGCACCGTCTGCTACACCATCCACCGCACCCTGAAGCGGAACGGCTGGCTGTAGCTAAGCTTCCGGCATGACTGCGGACACGTTGCTCGGGCGGGCCCTCGTCGAGGAGGCCACGAAGAAGTCGGGGCTCATCTGGGTGCGCGGGGCGGGCCCCGCCCGTGCCCTGTGGCACGTCTGGCACGACGGCGCGGCCCACCTCGTCGGCGACGGCCCCGGCGAGCAGCCCCTGCCCGAGCTCGCCGACGGCGCCACCGCCGAAGTGACCGTACGCAGCAAGGACAAGGGCGGCCGCGTGGTCGCCTGGACGGCGACGGTGACCGAGCTCGCGCCGCGCTCCGAAGCCTGGGAGGCCGCCGTCGCCGAGCTCAAGGGCAAGCGGCTGAACGCGCCGGACGGCGAGGCGATGGTCGACCGCTGGGCCGGCGAGTGCCGTGTGCTGCGCCTCGCACCGCGTGACGTCGGCCTCGGCCTGCCCGACGGGTCCCTCGCGGCTCCGCCGCCGCCGTCGCCCGCGACCACGAGGCAGCCCGTGCCCGATGCGTTGCCGCGACTGCTGTTCCGGCGCAAGAAGCGCTGACCTCCGGGGGCTCCGCCCCCAGGCCCCCTTCTCTCCGCGCTGCGCGCTCGTCCTCAAACTCCCCCAAGCTCTTAAGGAGCAGGGGGTACCCCCTCGACGGGCTCTAACGCGTCGGCAATTGCTTGCCGTAGTCCACCGTCTCGTTCAGGCCCGGCTCCTTCAGCGGGAAGTCCTGGCCCCACTCGCTGAGCCGGAGCGTTCCCGCGCCGCCCGCGCGCTGCAGGCGCACGGGGTACGGCTTGCCCTCCAGGGACACGTCGAGGGTGCCGCCCGCGCCGTCGTCACCGCTGAGCTTGATGGTGTGCTGGGTACCCGACTTGGTGCGGTCGCCCTTGGCGAGGGTGCCGTGCAGGGTGAGCGTGCCGTCGAGGAGCACGCTCTTGTCCGTGAAGCCGCTCAGCTGCCGGTAGGCGGGGTCGCCCGAGGGCACCTTCACGTACTTGCCGTCGAGCTTGGCGGCCGCCGAACGGTCCGCCGACGAGCCGTCGGCGCCGGCGTCGCGCGTCCAGAAGCCGGAGTCCGCCTTCAGGTACAGGTTCTCGCCGACGCGCAGCAGGCGGAACGTCTCGCCCTTGGCCGTCACCGAGCCCGTGCCGCCGTCGTCCTTGAGCCGCATGTCGAGCTTGTACGTGGCGCCCTTGCTGACGACGGTGCCGGACAGGCGTACCGCGGGCGCGGCCTTCGCGGCCTGCACCGTCCGGCTCTGGATCTTCGTCGCGGACAGCTTGCCGACGCCGTTCGTGCCCGCGTCCGGGTCCTCGCCGCCGCCACCGCAGCCTGTCACGACCAGGCCCGCGCACACCGTGGCAAGGAGCGCGGTCCTTCGGGAACGGCGGGCCTGTCGCATCGCAGTCACAGGTGGCGCTGCCTCTCGTGCGGGCGTCCTCTACGGCTTCCTACGGCTGCGGCAGTAGCGCGCTACGGCCCGGCCGTACCGCAGCGTACCGGTGCCGCCCACGTCCCCCGGACCCCGTCCGTCCGGACGTCTCACCAGGGCATATGCGCCAGGTACGGGCTAGCCTGAAGCGCACGCAAGGCGACCGAAGCGGCGTATCGGAGCAAGGCGCCGCAAACCGACCAGGACCCGCAGGGAGGCGCGGCGCATGGCAGCAGGCGCGCCCCGGATCTTCGTCTCGCACCTGTCCGGCACCGCCGTCTTCGACCCGAACGGCGACGAGGTGGGCCGGGTGCGGGACCTCGTCGTCATGCTCCGCGCGGGCCGCAAGCCGCCCCGGCTGCTCGGCCTCGTCGTGGAGCTCATGACGCGCAAGCGCATCTTCCTGCCCATGACCCGGGTGACCGGCATCGAGTCGGGCCAGGTGATCTCCACCGGCGTCCTGAACGTACGCCGATTCGAGCAGCGGCCCACCGAGCGGCTGATCCTGGGCGAGATGCTGGACCGCCGGGTCCGGCTCGTGGACAGCGGCGCGGAGGTCACCGTGCTCGACGTGTCCGTGCAGCAGCTCCCGGCCCGCCGCGAGTGGGAGGTCGACCGGCTCTTCGTCCGGAAGGGAAAGGGGGGCACGTTCCGGCGCAGGGCGGAGACGCTGACCGTCGACTGGTCCGCCGTGGACGGCTTCTCGCTGGAGGAGCACGGGCAGGGCGCCGAGAGCCTGCTTGCCACCCTGGAGCAGCTGCGCCCCGCCGACCTCGCCAACGTGCTGCACCACCTCTCGCCCAAGCGCCGCGCCGAGGTCGCCGCCGCCCTCGACGACGACCGGCTCGCGGACGTGCTCGAAGAGCTCCCCGAGGACGACCAGATCGAGATCCTCGGCAAGCTCAAGGAGGAGCGCGCCGCCGATGTCCTGGAGGCGATGGACCCGGACGACGCCGCCGACCTGCTCGCCGAGCTGCCCGAGGACGACAAGGAGCGCCTGCTCACCCTGATGCAGCCGGGCGAGGCCGCGGACGTGCGCCGCCTGATGGCGTACGAGGAGCGCACCGCGGGCGGCCTGATGACCACCGAGCCGATCGTGCTCCGGCCCGACGCGACGGTCGCCGACGCCCTCGCCCGGGTGCGGCAGCGGGACCTCTCCCCCGCGCTCGCCGCGCAGGTCTACGTGTGCCGGCCGCCCGACGAGACGCCGACGGGCAAGTACCTGGGCACCGTGCACTTCCAGCGGCTCCTGCGCGATCCGCCGTACACGCTGGTCGGCTCGATCCTCGACGACGACCTGCGTCCGCTCACGCCGGAGGCCACGCTGCCGGTCGTGGCGGGCTTCTTCGCCACGTACGACATGGTGGCGGCGCCCGTCGTCGACGAGGGCGGCGCGCTGCTCGGGGCGGTCACCGTCGACGACGTGCTCGACCACATGCTGCCCGACGACTGGCGCGAGACGGAGTTCCACCTCCAGGAGGGGGCCGGTCATGGCGGCTGAGCGGGAGCGGGACCGGGCGGGCCCCGGCGAGAAGCGGGAGCGGCGGGCGGCGGGGGCCGACGGGCGGCCCGCCCCGCGGTTCCGGCTCGACCAGCCGCGCGCCCCGCGGCGCAAGCTGCTCCCGGACTACGATCCGGAGGCCTTCGGGCGGCTCTCGGAGCGGATCGCGCGGTTCCTCGGCACGGGCCGGTTCATCGTCTGGATGACGGTCGTCATCATCCTGTGGGTGGTGTGGAACATCTCCGCGCCCGAGGAGCTGCGCTTCGACCAGTACCCGTTCATCTTCCTGACCCTGATGCTCTCGCTGCAGGCCTCGTACGCCGCCCCGCTGATCCTGCTCGCGCAGAACCGGCAGGACGACCGGGACCGGGTCACCCACGAGCAGGACCGCAAGCAGAACGAGCGGTCCATCGCCGACACCGAGTACCTGACCCGGGAGATCGCCTCGCTGCGCATGGGCCTCGGCGAGGTCGCGACCCGGGACTGGATCCGCTCCGAGCTCCAGGACCTGGTCAAGGAGCTGGAGGAGCAGCGGGCCGTATTCCCGCCCGATCCCGGCCCGGCACGTGATGTAAGCGACCGCTGACGGACCTTCCGAACCCCCCTACCGGGCGCCGTACCATCGTCTACATGGTTACGGAAGACGCGGTGCGCGAAGCACTGGCGACGGTGAACGACCCCGAGATCCAGCGGCCCATCACCGAGTTGGGGATGGTCAAATCCGTGGAGATCGACGCGGATGGCGCGGTCGCGGTCACCGTGTATCTGACGGTCTCCGGCTGCCCGATGCGGGACACGATCACGACGAACGTGACGGACGCCGTCGCCCGCGTCGAGGGCGTCACCCGGGTCGGCGTAACCCTCGACGTGATGAGCGACGAGCAGCGCAAGGAGCTCGCGACGGCGCTGCGTGGCGGCCAGGCCGAGCGCGAGGTGCCCTTCGCCAAGCCCGGCTCCCTGACGCGCGTGTACGCGGTCGCCTCCGGCAAGGGCGGCGTCGGCAAGTCCTCGGTGACGGTGAACCTCGCGGCGGCGATGGCGGCGGACGGCCTGAAGGTCGGCGTGGTCGACGCCGACATCTACGGCCACTCGGTGCCGCGGATGCTGGGCGCGGAGGGGCGGCCCACCCAGGTCGAGAACATGATCATGCCGCCGTCGGCGAACGGCGTGAAGGTCATCTCCATCGGCATGTTCACCCCGGGCAACGCCCCGGTGGTGTGGCGCGGCCCGATGCTCCACCGCGCCCTCCAGCAGTTCCTCGCGGACGTCTTCTGGGGCGACCTCGACGTGCTGCTCCTCGACCTGCCGCCGGGCACGGGCGACATCGCGATCTCGGTCGCGCAGCTCGTCCCGAACGCGGAGATCCTGGTGGTCACCACGCCGCAGCAGGCGGCCGCCGAGGTCGCCGAGCGCGCCGGCTCCATCGCCGTCCAGACCCACCAGAAGATCGTCGGCGTGGTGGAGAACATGTCGGGCCTCCCCTGCCCGCACTGCGGCGACATGGTCGACGTCTTCGGCACGGGCGGCGGCCAGAAGGTCGCGGAGGGCCTGACGCGGACGACCGGCGCGACCGTCCCGGTCCTCGGCTCCATCCCCATCGACGTCCGCCTCCGCGAGGGCGGCGACGAGGGCAGGCCGGTGGTCCTCTCGGACCCGTCGTCCCCGGCGGGCAGCGCCCTGCGCACGATCGCGGGCAAGCTCGGCGGCCGCCAGCGGGGCCTGTCGGGCATGTCCCTGGGGATCACGCCGCGCAACAAGTTCTGACGGCCGAAAAATCAAGCCCGTCGAGGGGGTACCCCCTGCTCCTTAAGAGCTTGGGGGAGTTTGAGGACG
>NZ_JBHYJH010000039.1:0-63055 GCF_042740445.1 Streptomyces sp. NPDC059003
GGAAGGGGCGGGTCTGGGGCGCACCGCGAGGACCGCACGACGCGCGCCCCTCCACCCCCCGCCCTACAGTGGAAAGATGACGACGGCGACCCCCGCGCACACCGCCGCCCCAGCGGCGTACGCGGAGCTGCGCCGCCAAGACCCCGAACTCGCCGACGTCCTCCTCGGCGAGCTCGACCGCCAGTCGACATCCCTCCAGCTGATCGCCGCGGAGAACTTCACCTCCAGGGCCGTCCTGACGGCCCTGGGCTCGCCCCTGGCGAACAAGTACGCCGAGGGCTACCCAGGAGCCCGCCACCACGGCGGCTGCGAGCTCGTGGACGTCGCGGAGCGCATCGCCACGGACCGCGCCCGGGCCCTCTTCGGCGCGGAGCACGCCAACGTGCAGCCGCACTCGGGCTCATCGGCGGTGCTCGCGGCGTACGCGGCCCTGCTGCGCCCGGGGGACACGGTCCTCGCGATGGGCCTGCCGTACGGCGGCCACCTCACGCACGGGTCGCCCGCGAACTTCTCGGGGCGCTGGTTCGAGTTCATCGGGTACGGGCTCGACCCGGAGAGCGGGCTCATCGACTACGAGCAGGTGCGGGCCCTGGCCCGCGCCCACCGGCCGAAGGCGATCGTGTGCGGCTCCATCGCCTATCCGCGCCACATCGACTACGCGGCCTTCCGCGAGGTGGCCGACGACGTGGGCGCCCATCTGATCGCGGACGCCGCCCACCCCATGGGCCTGGTCGCGGGCGGCGCGGCGCCCAGCCCGGTGCCGTACGCGGACATCGTGTGCGCGACGACGCACAAGGTCCTCCGCGGGCCGCGCGGCGGGCTCGTCCTGTGCGGGGCACAGCTCGCGGAGCGCGTCGACCGGGCGGTGTTCCCGTTCACGCAGGGCGGCGCGCAGATGCACACGATCGCCGCGAAGGCGGTGGCGTTCGGCGAGGCGGCGACGCCCGCCTTCACCGCGTACGCCCATCAAGTCGTCGCGAACGCAAGGGTGTTGGCGGACGCGCTCGCGGCGGAGGGGTTCGGCATCAGCACGGGCGGGACGGACACCCACCTCGTCCTCGCCGACCCGGCGCCGCACGGGGTGGCGGCACATGTGGCCCGCGGCAGGCTGGCCGCGGCGGGGCTGGTGCTCGACACCTGTGCGCTGCCACGCGGCGGAGCCGCATATGTCACGGCCGGGGACGGGCGCGGGCTCAGGCTCGGTACGGCGGCCGTCACCACGCAGGGCATGCGGGAGGGTGAGATGGCGCGGATCGCCGCGCTGTTCGCCGCCGCGGTCCGGGAGGAGGACGGAGTGAGGGGGGCGGTGCGGGATCTCGCGGGCAGATTTCCGCCGTATCCCGTCGCCGGGACGGGCGAGATCGCGCCGCTGTAGTGGACTTGTGCAACGATCCTCGCTACCCAGGCGTCCACAACCTTATGCGCGCGAAGCTAGGGTGTGGTGCTGAGATGGCCAGCGATACCTGTGGGGAAGCCCGTGCGTGAATATCTGCTGACGCTCTGCATCACGGCCGCGGTGACCTATCTGCTCACCGGCCCGGTGCGGAAGTTCGCGATCGTGGCCGGTGCCATGCCGGAGATCCGCGCGCGCGACGTGCACCGGGAGCCGACGCCCCGGCTCGGCGGTATCGCGATGTTCTTCGGCCTGTGCGCGGGCCTGCTGGTCGCCGACCACCTGCCCAACCTCAACGAGGTGTTCACGAAGTCGAACGAGCCGCGCGCGCTGCTCTCCGGCGCGGCCCTGATCTGGCTCATCGGCGTCCTGGACGACAAGTTCGAGATCGACGCGCTGATCAAGCTCGGCGGCCAGATGATCGCCGCCGGCGTCATGGTCATGCAGGGTCTGACGATCCTGTGGCTGCCCATCCCGGGCGCCGGCACGGTCTCCCTGACCCAGTGGCAGGGCACGCTCCTGACGGTCGCCCTGGTGGTCATCACCATCAACGCGGTGAACTTCGTCGACGGCCTCGACGGCCTCGCGGCGGGCATGGTGTGCATCGCGGCCGCGGCGTTCTTCATGTACGCGTACCGGATCTGGTACGGCTACGGCATCGAGGCCGCCGCCCCCGCCACGCTCTTCGCGGCCATCCTCATGGGCATGTGCCTGGGCTTCCTGCCGCACAACATGCACCCCGCCCGGATCTTCATGGGCGACTCGGGCTCGATGCTCATCGGCCTGGTGCTCGCCGCCGGCGCCATCTCCATCACGGGCCAGGTCGACCCGGACGCGATGAAGCTGAACCTCGGCGGCACCCGCGACGCCACGCACGCGATGCTCCCCGTCTTCATCCCGCTCCTGATGCCGCTGACGATCATCGCGATCCCGTTCGCGGACCTGGTGCTCGCCATCGTGCGCCGCACCTGGAAGGGCCAGTCGCCGTTCGCCGCCGACCGCGGCCATCTGCACCACCGGCTCCTGGAGGTCGGCCACTCGCACAGCCGCGCCGTCCTGATCATGTACTTCTGGTCGGCCCTCATCGCCTTCGGCACCGTCGCGTACTCGGTGCACTCGACGAACATGTGGATCCTGCTCCTGATCGTCGCCCTCAGTGCGGTCGGCCTCGGCCTGCTCCTGCTCCCGCGGTTCACCCCGCACACGCCAGGCTGGGCCGAGGGCTTCGTACCCCCGCGCTACCGCCGCAGCCGAGCGACCGGCACACCCGAAGCGACGACCGCCGACCCGGCCGGGGCCGCCGTCACCGCCGACTCCGCGCACGGGGCGGGCACGGCGGCCGACGGCGCGGCGGAAGAGCGCCCCCCGGTGGGCGCGGGCGTCAACGGCGCGACAGCGATCGGCACCCGCTCGCGCTTCCAGGAGTGGCGCAAGGCGGGTTCGTCGCGTTGACGTGCGACGGCAAAGCGGTCCATTACCAGACAAGTTGCCCGCCCGCATGCACAGACGCGCGGACTACTTCTCATGTGTGACACCGAGCACACCTGACAGGTAAAGACCTCATCAAATAGTTTGTGATACGGTTCACGAGACCCGGCGACAGAGCCGAAAGACCGTAGTGCGACGGTCTCTTGGACCGAGGACCCCGCTCGGCCCGGGTCTACGCTCGTCCATGACGACACCCTGCCCCCATCAGTAAGCGGAGTTGCCGCCATGCCGTCTCAAGACACCCGGACTCTCCTGCAGTCCGCCGTTCCCACCGCTGCCGCCGGCGCGATCGTCGCCGTGGTCAGTGGTGTGGTCGCGGGCGGCAAGGGGGCGCTCGGCGCCGTCATCGGCACGCTGGTGGTCATCGCTTTCATGGGGCTCGGCCTGTTCGTCCTGCAACGGACGGCAAAATCGCTTCCGCAGCTGTTCCAGGCGATGGGCATGATGCTCTACGTCGCTCAGTTGCTGCTGCTTCTCATCTTCGTGGGTCTGTTCAAGGACACCACCGCGTTCAACCCGAAGTCCTTCGCGCTCGCTCTCGTCATCGCCACCGTCGCCTGGATGGCGTCGCAGGCTCGCGCGCACATGAAGGCCAAGATCCTCTACGTCGAACCCGAACCCGAACCTTCCCCGGCCGCCGTCTCCCAGAAGGGCGACAAGCCGGAGAAGTCGGGGTCGGAGACGTGAGAGGTAGGGCCGGGATAAATGCCCGTTCGAGATGCTGCTATCGTCCGGTGCCAACTGCGGCACTGCAGGCGCGGGCATCTGAGCTGACGCCTGCACCATCGCGAGGCTCGATGCCTGACCGCCGCTCACACTTCCGAAACACCAGTCCGGTGCCGATCCGCGGCCGCGTGCCGCGCCGACTCGACAACGAGGTTGCCGTACCCATGCTTCACGCCGAAGGAGCCCGCGGTGAGTGCTGAACAAACTGAGCTCGCCTTTGACTGGAGCTGTCGGATCATGTCCGACAACGGCTGTGGCTTCCCGGCTCCGGGCCTGCACTCGTTCCTGTTCAAGCCGATCTTCGAGGTCGGCGGGTTCGAGTTCAACAAGGTGATGCTGCTCGCGCTGCTCACGACCCTGGTCGTCATCACCTTCTTCTACGCCGCCTTCGGCAAGGCCAAGGTCGTGCCGGGCAAGCTCCAGATGATCGGCGAGGCCGGCTACGACTTCGTGCGCCGCGGCATCGTCTACGAGACCCTGGGCAAGAAGGAGGGCGAGAAGTACGTCCCCCTCATGGTCTCGATGTTCTTCTTCATCTGGATCATGAACATCTGGTCCGTGATCCCGCTCTCGCAGTTCCCGGTCTCGTCGGTCTTCGCGTACCCGGTCGTGCTCGCGGTCATCACGTACCTGATCTGGGTGCCGCTGACCTTCAAGCGCCACGGCTTCGTGGGCGGCTGGAAGAACATCACCGGCTACGACAACTCGCTCGGCCCGATCAAGTGGCTGGTGTCGTTCATCGAGTTCTTCTCGAACCTGCTGGTGCGTCCCTTCACGCACTCCGTGCGACTCTTCGCCAACATGTTCGCCGGTCACCTGATGCTGGTGATGTTCACCGTCGCTTCCTGGTACCTGCTGAACAGCTGGATGATCCCGGCGGCCGGCGTCTCCTTCGTGATGACCGTCGCGATGATCTGCTTCGAACTCTTCGTGCAGGCCGTCCAGGCGTACGTCTTCGTGCTCCTCGCCTGCTCGTACATCCAGGGTGCTGTCGCCGAGCACCACTGACACCACCCACCCCGTAAGCCCCCAGATGCCCGGTGGCCAACCCCCACCGGTCCATGAAAGAGAAGGAAGAGACAGCATGTCCGCTGTTGAGCTCGCCGCAGGTGTTTCCGGTTCCCTCGGTTCGATCGGCTACGGCCTCTCCGCGATCGGCCCCGGCATCGGCGTCGGCATCGTCTTCGGTAAGGGCACCGAGGCCCTGGCCCGTCAGCCCGAGGCCGCCGGTCTGATCCGTGCCAACCAGATCCTGGGCTTCGCCTTCTGTGAGGCGCTCGCCCTCATCGGCATCGTTATGCCGTTCGTGTTCGGTCAGTAATTACTACTCACCGACACATTTTCGACGAAAGGCACTGATGTGATCGCCAACCTGGTTCAGCTGGCGGCCGAGGAGAAGCAGAACCCGCTTATTCCTCCGGGCCCCGAGCTGCTTGTCGGCGCCATTGCCTTCGCCATCGTTTTCTTCTTCTTCTGGAAGAAGCTCCTCCCGAACATCAACAAGGTTCTGGAAGAGCGCCGGGAGGCGATCGAAGGCGGTATCGAGAAGGCCGAGGCCGCCCAGACCGAGGCCCAGAGCGTTCTTGAGCAGTACAAGGCTCAGCTCGCCGAGGCACGGCACGAGGCCGCGCGACTGCGCCAGGAGGCGCAGGAGCAGGGCGCCCAGCTCATCGCCGAGATGCGGGCCGAGGGCCAGCGGCAGCGCGAGGAGATCGTCGCCGCCGGTCACTCCCAGATCGAGGCCGACCGCAAGGCCGCCGCGCAGGCGCTGCGCCAGGACGTGGGCCAGCTGGCCACCGAACTGGCCGGCAAGCTCGTCGGCGAGTCCCTCGAGGACCACGCCCGCCAGAGCCGCACCATCGACCGCTTCCTCGACGAGCTCGACGAGAAGGCGACGAAGGCCGAGGCGACTCGATGACAGCGCATGGAGCGAGCCGCGAGGCGCTTGCCGCCGCGCGCGAGCGCCTCGACGCGCTGACGGACAACACCGCGGTGGACGCGGCCCGGCTCGCGGACGAGCTGGCCGCCGTCACCGCGCTGCTCGACCGGGAGGTCTCGCTGCGTCGGGTCCTGACCGACCCGGCGCAGGCAGGCGAGGCCAAGGCCGAGCTTGCCGGGCGCCTGCTCGGCGACAAGGTCAGCGGCGAGACCGCCGACCTGGTGGCCGGCATGGTCCGCTCCCGCTGGTCCGCCTCGCGCGACCTGGTGGACGCCCTGGAGGAGCTGGCGGACGTCGCCGACCTGACCGCCGCGCAGAAGTCGGGCGCGCTGGACACGGTCGAGGACGAGCTGTTCCGCTTCGGTCGGATCGTCGCCTCCAGCACCGAGCTGCGGGCGGCCCTCACCGACCGCGCCGCCACCGCGACGGCCAAGGGCGAGCTGCTGCGCAGCCTGCTCGGCGGCAAGGCGGCGGCGACCACGGAGCGTCTCGTCGAGCGTCTTGTGACCGTGCCCCGTGGACGTAGCCTGGAAGCGGGACTCGAGTCCCTCTCCAAGCTGGCCGCGGACCGCCGGGAGCGCATGGTCGCCGTCGTCACTTCCGCCGTTCCGCTGTCGGACCAGCAGAAGCAGCGACTCGGCGCCGCGCTCGCCAAGATCTACGGGCGTCAGATGCACCTGAACCTGGACGTGGACCCCGAGGTCCTCGGCGGGATCCGGGTGCAGGTGGGCGACGAAGTCATCAACGGCTCCATCGCGGACCGCATCGAGGACGCGCACCGCCGCATGGCGGGCTAGCAACTCAACAAGCAAGACCGAACGGCCCGCGTTGGGCCGTGCAGAGGATTCACCTCTTACAGGGGGGAGTCCCCATCCCCCCCAAGTGAAACTTCGGGCCCAACAAGGAGAGCAGGGAACCCAGATGGCGGAGCTCACGATCCGGCCGGAGGAGATCCGGGACGCGCTGGAGAACTTTGTCCAGGCGTACAAGCCGGACGCGGCCTCGCGCGAGGAGGTCGGTACGGTCACCCTGGCCGGCGATGGCATCGCGAAGGTCGAGGGCCTGCCCTCGGCCATGGCCAACGAACTGCTGAAGTTCGAGGACGGCACCCTCGGTCTCGCGCTGAACCTGGAAGAGCGCGAGATCGGTTCGATCGTCCTCGGTGAGTTCAGCGGCATCGAGGAGGGCCAGTCGGTGCAGCGCACCGGCGAGGTCCTGTCGGTCGCGGTGGGCGAGGGCTACCTCGGCCGCGTCGTCGACCCGCTCGGCAACCCGATCGACGGCCTCGGCGACATCGAGACCAGCGGGCGTCGCGCCCTTGAGCTGCAGGCCCCCACGGTCATGGAGCGCAAGTCGGTGCACGAGCCGATGGAGACGGGCTACAAGGCCGTCGACGCCATGACCCCGATCGGCCGTGGTCAGCGCCAGCTGATCATTGGCGACCGCCAGACGGGCAAGACCGCCCTGGCCGTCGACACGATCATCAACCAGCGCGACAACTGGCGCTCCGGCGACGTGAACAAGCAGGTGCGCTGCATCTACGTCGCCATCGGCCAGAAGGGCTCCACCATCGCCTCCGTGCGCGGTGCCCTGGAAGAGGCCGGCGCGCTGGAGTACACGACCATCGTCGCCGCCCCGGCGTCCGACCCGGCGGGCTTCAAGTACCTGGCCCCCTACACCGGTTCGGCCATCGGCCAGCAGTGGATGTACGAGGGCAAGCACGTCCTCATCATCTTCGACGACCTCTCGAAGCAGGCCGACGCCTACCGCGCCGTGTCCCTGCTGCTCCGTCGTCCGCCGGGGCGCGAGGCCTACCCCGGTGACGTCTTCTACCTGCACTCCCGCCTGCTCGAGCGCTGCGCGAAGCTCTCGGACGAGATGGGCAAGGGCTCGATGACCGGTCTGCCGATCGTCGAGACCAAGGCGAACGACGTGTCGGCGTTCATCCCGACCAACGTCATCTCCATCACCGACGGCCAGTGCTTCCTGGAGTCGGACCTGTTCAACGCCGGTCAGCGCCCCGCCCTGAACGTCGGTATCTCCGTCTCCCGAGTCGGTGGTTCCGCGCAGCACAAGGCGATCCGCCAGGTCTCCGGCCGACTCCGCGTCGACCTCGCCCAGTTCCGTGAGCTGGAGGCGTTCGCCGCCTTCGGTTCCGACCTGGACGCCGCGTCGAAGGCGCAGCTGGAGCGCGGTCAGCGCATGGTCGAGCTCCTGAAGCAGGCCCAGTACCAGCCGATGGCCACCGAGGACCAGGTCGTCTCCATCTGGGCCGGCACCACCGGCAAGATGGACGACGTGCCCGTCGCCGACATCCGCCGCTTCGAGCGCGAGCTCCTGGACTACCTGCACCGCAAGGAGCAGGGTCTGCTCACCTCCATCAAGGAGGGCGCCAAGATGTCCGACGACACGATCACCGCCATCGGTGACGCCGTCGCCGAGTTCAAGAAGCAGTTCGAGACCTCGGACGGCAAGCTTCTCGGCGAGGACGCTCCTGCCGCTGCCGGCAAGTGACGACGGAAGGGACCTGACTCATGGGAGCCCAGCTCCGGGTCTACAAGCGTCGCATCAAATCCGTCACGGCGACCAAGAAGATCACCAAGGCGATGGAGATGATCGCCGCCTCGCGCGTCGTCAAGGCGCAGCGCAAGGTGGCGGCCTCCACGCCGTACGCGACCGAGCTCACGCGCGCGGTCACGGCGGTCGGCACCGGTTCGAACACCAAGCACCCGCTGACGACGGAGGCGGAGACGGCGACGCGTGCCGCCGTGCTGCTCCTGACCAGCGACCGCGGTCTGGCCGGCGCGTTCAACTCCAACTCGATCAAGGCCGCGGAGCAGCTGACCGCGCGCCTTGAGGCCGAGGGCAAGGAGGTCGACACGTACATCGTCGGCCGCCGCGGTGTGGCCCACTACAACTTCCGCGAGCGCAAGATCGCGAAGCAGTGGACCGGCTTCACCGACCAGCCCGAGTACGCGGACGCCAAGACGGTCGCGGCCCCGCTGATCGAGGCCATCGAGAAGGACACGGCCGAGGGCGGCGTGGACGAGCTCCACATCGTCTACACCGAGTTCGTCTCGATGATGACGCAGACGGCGATCGACAGCCGGCTGCTGCCGCTCAGCCTCGAAGAGGTAGCGGAGGAGTCGAACGCGAAGAGCGAGATCCTTCCGCTGTACGACTTCGAGCCGTCGGCGGAGGACGTCCTCGACGCCCTCCTTCCGCGCTACGTCGAGAGCCGGATCTACAACGCGCTGCTGCAGTCGGCTGCCTCCAAGCACGCCGCCACGCGCCGCGCGATGAAGTCGGCGACCGACAACGCCGGGGACCTGATCAACAATCTGTCCCGGCTTGCCAACGCGGCCCGCCAGGCCGAAATCACCCAGGAAATCAGCGAGATCGTTGGTGGCGCGTCCGCGCTGGCCGACGCGACCGCGGGGAGTGACAAGTAATGACGACCACTGTTGAGACGGCCGTTGCCACGGGCCGCGTCGCCCGGGTCATCGGCCCGGTCGTCGACGTGGAGTTCCCCGTCGACGCGATGCCGGACATCTACAACGCCCTTCACGTCGAGGTGGCCGACCCGGCCAAGGACGGCGAGAAGAAGACGCTGACGCTCGAGGTCGCCCAGCACCTCGGTGACGGCCTCGTGCGCACCATCTCCATGCAGCCCACCGACGGCCTGGTCCGCCAGGCCCCGGTCACCGACACCGGCGACGGCATCACCGTCCCGGTCGGCGACTTCACCAAGGGCAAGGTGTTCAACACCCTCGGTGAGGTGCTGAACGTCGACGAGCAGTACACGGGTGACCGCTGGTCCATCCACCGCAAGGCCCCGAACTTCGACGAGCTCGAGTCGAAGACCGAGATGTTCGAGACCGGCGTCAAGGTCATCGACCTGCTGACCCCGTACGTCAAGGGCGGCAAGATCGGTCTGTTCGGTGGTGCCGGTGTCGGCAAGACGGTGCTCATCCAGGAGATGATCTACCGCGTCGCCAACAACCACGACGGTGTCTCCGTGTTCGCCGGTGTCGGCGAGCGCACCCGTGAGGGCAACGACCTCATCGAGGAGATGTCGGACTCGGGCGTCATCGACAAGACCGCCCTTGTCTTCGGCCAGATGGACGAGCCGCCGGGGACGCGTCTGCGCGTGGCCCTCGCCGGTCTGACCATGGCGGAGTACTTCCGCGATGTGCAGAAGCAGGACGTGCTGTTCTTCATCGACAACATCTTCCGCTTCACGCAGGCCGGTTCCGAGGTGTCGACCCTGCTCGGCCGCATGCCCTCCGCGGTGGGCTACCAGCCGAACCTGGCCGACGAGATGGGTCTCCTCCAGGAGCGCATCACCTCGACCCGTGGTCACTCGATCACCTCGATGCAGGCGATCTACGTCCCCGCGGACGACCTGACCGACCCGGCCCCGGCCACCACGTTCGCCCACCTCGACGCGACGACGGTGCTCTCCCGTCCGATCTCCGAGAAGGGCATCTACCCGGCCGTGGACCCGCTGGACTCCACGTCCCGCATCCTGGACCCGCGGTACATCGCGCAGGACCACTACGACACCGCCATGCGGGTCAAGAACATCCTGCAGAAGTACAAGGACCTCCAGGACATCATCGCCATCCTCGGCATCGACGAGCTCGGCGAGGAGGACAAGCTGGTCGTCTCCCGCGCCCGTCGCGTGGAGCGCTTCCTGTCGCAGAACACGCACGTCGCCAAGCAGTTCACCGGCGTCGACGGTTCGGACGTCCCGCTGGACGAGTCGATCACGGCGTTCAACGCGATCTGCGACGGCGAGTACGACCACTTCCCCGAGCAGGCGTTCTTCATGTGCGGTGGCCTCGACGACCTCAAGGCCAACGCCAAGGAGCTCGGCGTCTCCTGAGTCATGTGACTCCTGGGGGAGGGGCGGGCGCGGCCCGAGAGGGACCGCGTTCCCGCCCCTCCTCCCACGCCTACTAGAATTTGACCCAACACCCGGCTGAACCGCCGGGTGGTGACCCGAGGAGCCACCCTTGGCTGCTGAGCTGCATGTCGAGCTGGTCGCCGCGGACCGCAGCGTCTGGTCCGGCGAGGCCACCCTGGTCGTCGCGCGCACCACGTCCGGCGACATCGGCGTCATGCCCGGTCACCAGCCGCTGCTCGGTGTGCTGGAGTCGGGCCCGGTGACCATTCGTACGAGTGACGGCGGCACCGTCGTCGCCGCGGTGCACGGCGGATTCATCTCGTTCGCGGACAACAAGCTGTCGCTGCTCGCCGAGATCGCCGAGCTCTCCGACGAGATCGACGTCCAGCGTGCGGAGCGGGCGCTCGAGCGTGCCAAGTCGGAGGCGGACGCCTCCGCGGAGCGGCGCGCCGATGTCCGACTGCGTGCGGTGGCGGCGCGCTGACCCCAGCGCGCGGCGTAACGTGACTCAGCCGCGGCCAGGTCCGGAACCTTCCGGACCGGGTCGCGGCTGCGGCAATGCGGGTGCTTTTTCGGGTGCGGTAGTTCGGTCCGTTTCGGGAAGTCGTGTTGAGACTGTAGTGAGGCGAGGAGGTCGGTGCCGATGATCCTCGTTCTGCTCGTGTGCGGACTTGCGTTGATCGCGCTGGTGTTGCTGGGGCTCTTCGTCTTCGGGCTGCGCCGCAGGCTCATCCAGCGCTCCGGGGGTACGTTCGACTGCAGCCTGCGATGGCCCGCGCCCGGCCCCGACGAGGCCCCCGACACCTCCGGCAAGGGCTGGGGGTACGGAGTGGCCCGCTACAACGGTGACCGGATCGAGTGGTTCCGGGTCTTCTCGTACGCGCCGAGGCCCCGCCGCATCCTGGAGCGCTCGGCGATCGAGGTCGTCGACCGGCGCGCGCCCGACGGCGAGGAGGAGCTCGCGCTGCTCTCCGACGCGATCGTGCTCGGCTGTCTGCACCGGGGCGTGCGACTGGAACTGGCCATGAGTGAGGACGCGCTCACCGGCTTCCTCGCCTGGCTGGAAGCGGCGCCTCCGGGCCAGCGGGTCAACGTGGCCTGACGCCACGTACGCCTCGTACTTCTCGTACACCTCGTACACCCCGTACGTCTCGTACGCATCCTTTCCCTGCCGCCGCGCACGGGCTTCGGCTCGTGCGCGGCGGCGGTGTTTTTCGCGGCGTCCTCCTTCGGGGGGAGGGCGGGGGTGGGAGCTGGGTCCTGGTCGGGTGGTGCGGCACGGCTCTGGTCCCGGCGCCGGTTCGTCGTGCGGGGCGACGTGCCGGCGGTGGTCCCGGTGATCTTCTGGAGGGGCCCGGTGGGACCGGGCTCGACCCCACCCGCCGGAGGAACCGTGATCAGACGCTTGACCGCCTGTGCCACCCGCAACGCCTGGAAGGTCATCCTGCTGTGGCTGGTGGCGGGGCTCGCCCTGACCATGCTCGGCCAGGCCAGGATGCAGAGCGTCACCGAGCCCGACGTCGGCAGCTTCCTGCCGAAGTCGTACGACTCGGCGGCCGCGCTGGGGATCGCCGAGGACGAGTTCGGGGCGAAGCCCGACGACAACGCCGTCACGATGCTCGTCGCCCGCGAGGACGGCCACAAGCTCCGCGAGGGCGACCGGCAGCGCATCGACAAGCTCGCGGCGGACCTCGGCAAGCTGCGCCTGAAGACGCCCAACCCGGACGACATGCCCAAGTTCCTGCTGACCGACCACGACCAGACCCCGGTCGTGAAGCCGCTCAGCGACGCGCCGGACCGGTCGTTCCGCCTCGTCTCCGTCTCGCTGGAGGGCAACAAGAACGACCCGGCGCTCCAGGAGCTCTACCGGGAGGTCCGCGACCACGCGGAGAAGGAGTTCGGCCGGGACGGGCTGCGCACCGGGTTCACCGGCGGGATAGCGGACCTGTCCGACTCGACGGAGGCCCAGGAGGACACCGAGAAGCTGGTCGGGATGCTCACCGCCGGGCTGATCGTGCTCCTGAACGTGCTCGCCTTCCGCAGCGTCCTCGCCGCGTTCCTGCCGCTCCTCGCGGTCACGATCATCGGTGGCGCCGCGACCGGCGCCGTGGTCGGCACGGCCCTGCTGTGCGACTTCAGGATCGACGCCTCGACGCCGTCCCTGATCACCGTGGTCCTGCTCGGCATCGGCATCGACTACTTCCTGTTTCTGCTGTTCCGCTTCCGCGAGCTGCTGCGCGAGGACCCCGACGGGCGGCCCCGGGACGTGGCGGCGCGCTGCGCGGGCCGGGTCGGCGCGGCCATCGCCTCCGCCGCGCTCACCATCGTGGCGGCCTTCGCCACGCTCGGCATCGCGAGCTTCGGCCAGTTCAAGGTGCTCGGCCCGGCCATCGCCGTGTGTGTCCTGGTGATGCTCCTGGCCAGCCTCACGCTGATGCCCGCGCTGCTCGCCGTGTCCGGGCGCCGGATGTTCTGGCCGTCGCGGGCGCTGCGCAAGGAGCCGCGCGCGGGTATGAGCGCGCGGCTCGGGGAGCGGGTGTCGCGCCGCCCCTTCCTCTTCGTGGCCGCCTCCGTGGGCCTGCTCTGCGCGCTGAGCGCCGGCGTCCTCGGCATGAAGATGGACTACGGCCAGGACGCGGGCCCGGACGACACGCCCGCGGCGGTGACCGCGCGGGAGATCTCCCGCGCCCTGCCCGGCGGCGTGGACAGCCCGCACACCGTGTACGTCGCGGCCGAGGGCAAGGGTGCCAAGGACGTCCGGATCGACCGGGCCGGGCTCAAGGGCCTGACCAAGGAGCTGAAGGCGGTCAAGGGCGTCGGCCGGGTCGCGGAGCCCGTACTGAACAAGCGGCACACGGCCGCCAAGGTCGACTTCTACCTGAGCGTCGACGTGCAGTCGCAGCGCGCCCGCGACCTGGTCTCCGACGAGGTCCGGCCCGTCGTCGCGCGGCAGGCGCCGCCCGGCACCGAGGCGCATGTGTCCGGTCAGGCCGCGATCTTCTCGGACGTGTCCGAAGCGGTGTCGAAGGACCTGCGCGTGGTCTTCCCCGTGGCGGCCGCCCTGATCGCCGTGATCCTGATCGTCCTGCTGCGCAGCCTGCTGGCGCCGCTGGTCCTCATGGCCGCCATCGGGCTCGGCTTCACGGCGACGCTCGGGTCCGGGGTGCTGATCTTCCAGCACGTGCTCGACCGGCCGGGGGTGTCCTTCACGCTGCCCCTGGTGCTCTTCCTGTTCGTCGTCGCGCTCGGCACCGACTACAACATCCTGATCAGCGACCGCATCCGGGAGGAGATGGGGCGTCCTGGCCCGGCCCGGCAGGCGGTGGCCGCCGCAGTGCGCCACACGGCACCGGCCATCGTGACCGCCGGAGTCGTCCTCGCCGGGTCCTTCGCGAGCCTGGCCGTCAACCCGTCCCCGGCGACCCAGGAGATCGGCGTCGTCACCGCGCTCGGCATCGGCCTGTCCTCGCTGGTCCTGTCGATCGTGCTGGTGCCCGCGGTGATGGCGCTGCTCCGCGGGGCCACCTGGTGGCCCGCGCGGTCGGGCCGGGGGACGTCCGGGAGGTCCGGCGGCGGGCACCGCAGGGCCCCGGGTCACGAGGTGTACGGCGATCAGGACGGGTACGGCGACCAAGGCGCGTACGGCGGCCGGGGCACCTACGCGTCGGCCGACCGGGGCCGGTGACGAAGAAGCCGGGGAGACAGGGGGCGTTCCTGTCTCCCCGGCTTCGTCCAGGGAAGGCCGTTGAGGCCACAGGGGCCGGTCGGGCCGATGAGGCCGACCGGCCGCGGTGCTACTTCAGGCCCTCGTGGATGGCGTTCACCAGCTCACCGTTCGCGGTGTCGCCGCTGAACTCCCAGAAGAAGGCGCCGCCGAGCCCCTGCTCCTTGGCCCAGGCCATCTTGGCGCGGATGGTCGCCGGGGTGTCGTACGCCCACCAGTTGCTGCCGCAGTGGGCGTAGCCCGTGCCGCCGACGGTGCCGTTGGACGGGCAGGAGTTCTTCAGGACCTTGTAGTCCTCGAAGCCCTGCTCGTACGTGCCCGCGGCGGGTCCGGTCGCGGTGCCGCCCGGCTCCTTCTGGGTCACGCCCGTCCAGCCGCGGCCGTAGAAGCCGATGCCGAGCAGGAGCTTCTTCGACGGCACGCCCTTGGCCTTCAGCTTGGCGATCGCCGCCGCCGAGTTGAAGCCGTCGCGGGGGATGCCCGGGTAGTCGGTGAGCGGCGAGTGCGGGGCCGTGGGGCCCTTCGCGTCCCAGGCGCCGAAGAAGTCGTAGGTCATCACGTTGTACCAGTCGGCGTAGCTCGCGGCGCCGCCGTAGTCGGCGGAGTCGATCTTTCCGCCGGGGGAGGCGTCGGCGGTGATGGCGGCGGTGACCAGGTTGTTCGCGCCGAACTTGGCGCGGAACGCCTGCATCATCGTCTTCATCACGGCCGGGCCCGAGGTGTCACAGCTGAGGCCGCACGCGTTCGGGTACTCCCAGTCCAGGTCGATGCCGTCGAAGACGTCGGCCCAGCGCGGGTCCTCGACCAGCTTGTAGCAGGAGTCCGCGAACGCCGCCGGGTTCTTCATGGCCTCGGTGAAGCCGCCGGACCAGGTCCAGCCGCCGAACGACCAGAGGACCTTGATGTGCGGGTACTTGGCCTTCAGCTTGCGCAGCTGGTTGAAGTTGCCGCGCAGCGGCTGGTCCCAGGTGTCGGCCACGCCGTCCACGGACTGATCGGCGGTGTAGGACTTCTCGTAGTCCGCGAAGGAGTCGCCGATGGTGCACTTGCCGCCCTGGACGTTGCCGAAGGCGTAGTTGATGTGCGTGATCTTCTCGGCGGAGCCGGAGCTCACGATGTTCTTCACGTGGTAGTTGCGCTGGTAGATGCCCCAGTTGGTGAAGTAGCCCATCTTCACCTTGTCGCCGGGGTCGGGGTTGCCGCCGCCGGTGGTGCGCACCTTCACGGAGCCGCTGGCGGGGCCCGTCTGGTCCGCGGTGTCGCGGGCCTGGACGCTGTACGAGTAGTCGGTGCCGGCCGTGAGCCCGGAGTCCGCGTACGCGGTACCGGTCACCGTCGCGACCTTGGCGCCGTCGCGCAGGACGTCGTAGTTCTTGACGCCCTTGTCGTCGGTGGCGGGCTTCCAGTCCAGCTTCACCGAGGTGTTGGTGATGTCGGACGCGGTCGGGGTGCCGGGGGCGGAGGGCGGGTTGTCGCCGGGCTGGCCGCCGCCGTCGCAGCTCTCGCCGTTGAGCTTGCAGCCCGAGGGGTTGCCCTCGCCGGTGCCGTTGAACCCGAAGGAGACGGAGGCGCCGGGGGCGAGCGACCCGTTCCAGCCGACGTTCTTGGCGGTCCAGTGGTCACCGGAGTTGGTGACGGTGGCGTCCCAGGCGGAGGCGACGCGGGTGCCGGAGGGGAAGTCCCACTCGACGGTCCAGCCGTTGATCGAGGCGGTGCCGGTGTTCTTGATCGTCCACTTGCCCTCGAAACCGGTGCCCCAGTCCTGGGTCTTCTCGTACGTGGCGGTGGCGTTCGCGGCGGCCTTGGAGGGTGCGTCCGGTGCGGCCTCGGCGGGTCCCGAGAGCGCGACGAGGGTGGCGAGCGGCAGCAGCAGGGTGGTGAGCCCCGCGGTCAGCCGGTGTCTGGACGGGAGTTTGACGCGCAAGGTGTGCTCCTGGGTGAGTTCCTGGCTGTTCCTGAGTGGGGGTGTGGAACGGGTGGAACCCTGCGACGCCCGTGGACACTCTGTGCACGTCCTGTGCCCACCGCAGTGCGGCGAGAATAGAAAGGTCTGGACCAGCGGTCAAGAGTATGAACCTGGGGCTCGCTAGACCCCCAGCTCCTGGGCAAGTACCGCCGCCTGAACGCGGCTTCGGAGCTCCAGCTTGGCAAGGAGCCGGCTCACATGGGTCTTCACGGTCGCCTCGGCCATGCTCAACCGCCGCGCGATCTCCGCGTTGGAGAGACCCTCGCCGATGCAGGACAGGACCTCGCGCTCGCGCCGGGTGAGGGCGTCGAGGACCGCCGGGTCCGCCGTGCCCCGCGCGCCCGGCGACGGGGCCGCGAACTCGGCGATCAGACGGCGGGTGACGGCGGGCGCGATCAGGCCCTCGCCGCGCGCGACCGTACGCACCGCGTCGAGGAGCGCCTTCGCCTCCGTGTTCTTGAGCAGGAAGCCGGACGCGCCCGCCCGCAGCGCCCCGAAGACGTACTCGTCGAGGTCGAACGTCGTCAGGACGAGCACGTCCGCTAGGCGTTCCGCCACGACCTGGCGGGTCGCCGACACGCCGTCGAGGCGCGGCATCTGTACGTCCATGAGGACCAGGTCGGGCCGCAGCTCGCGGGCGAGCGCCACCGCCTGCTCGCCGTCCGCGGCCTCGCCGACGACCTCGATGTCGGGCGCGCTGCGCAGGATCAGGACGAGCCCCGCCCGCACGGCGGACTGGTCCTCGGCGACGAGCACGCGGATCATTCGGTGGCTCCTTTGTCTGCGGGGTCGATGGGCAGCCGGGCGTGCACGCGCCAGACCTTGCTCCCGGGGCCGTCGGGCGCGTCCGGGTGCGCGGCGGGGCCCGCCTCGAACGTGCCGCCGAGCAGCGCGGCCCGCTCCCGCATCCCGACGAGCCCGGCCCCGGAGCCGGGCGCGCGCGGGCCGAGGGTGTCGCCGTAGGGGCTGGTGACGCGCACGTGCAGGGCGCCCGGCTCCTGGGCCAGGGCGACGGTGACGAGGCCGGGCGGCGCGTGCTTGAGCGCGTTCGTCAGGGACTCCTGCACGATGCGGTACGCGGCCAGCTCCACCGGCGCCGGGAGCGGGTCGTCCGCCGGGGTGCGGCCGTCGTCGAGGGCGACGTCGAGGCCGTTGGTGCGGGCGTTGCCGACGAGCGCGCCGAGGCCGTCGAGGGTGGGGGCGGCCGTCGGCTCCGTGTGCCGGGAGTCGCCGCTCGAGTCGCGCAGTATCCCGATGAGGCGCCGCATCTCGGCGAGCCCCTCGACGCTGTTCTCGCGGATGACGGTCAGCGCGTCGTTCGTGGTCTTCGGGTCGTCGAGGGAGAGCGCCGCGGTGGAGTGGATGGCGATCGCCGAGAGGTGGTTGGCGACCATGTCGTGCAGTTCGCGGGCCATCCGGGCGCGCTCGGCGGTGACGGCCTGGACGCGGTCCATCTCGGCGAGCAGGGCGGTCTGCTCGGCGCGCAGACGGGCCGCGTCGGCGGCCTCGCGGTGGTTGCGTACGAGGACGCCGGTGGTCGCGGGCGCGAACGACACCAGGGCGGTCAGGGCCCCGATGAGGATCGCCTCCGGCTCGCGGAACCAGGCCAGGAAGCCGACGGTGACCGCCACCGTGATCAGGCCCGTGGTGACCGGGATGCGCCGCGCCGCCGCCGGCGTGCCGTACACCACCGCCGCGTACACGATGTCGGTGAACATCACGACCGTCGCCAGGTTCCCCTGCGTGAACTGGTCGGCGGTGAGCGTGAGGGTGCCGGCGGTCAGGGCGAACTGCGGAGCGGTCCGGCGAAGGAGTTCGAGGCCCGCCATGACGACCAGCGGCAGCAGCGACCAGGGCTCGCCGAGGAGCCGGTCCTGCTGCATGTGCAGGCCGAGCGCCCACAGCGCGACCCCGCTGAGGAGGCTGGCCACGGCGATGCGCACGTCGACGACGTCGGGGCGGCTCAGCGGCGGCAGGGGCATGGGTCCATCCAACACGGCGTACGCCGCCCCGGCCTCCCTATGCCGGGTGAAGCCCGGAGCGCCCCGAGTACATCGAAGGATGCAGCCGCACTTCGTCACTGGTGACGACGATGTGCACGGGCCCGGGGGCGAGCCTGGAGAGGTGACCACGAAGACCAGGGCGACCGGGAGGACCGAGCCGTGATCGTCACCTTGATCATCATCTGTGAAGTCGGCTTCTGGGTGCTGCTCGCGGCGGGCCTCGCCACGCGCTATCTGCTGAAGATGCCGCGCCTCGGCGTCGCGCTCCTGCTGTGCGAACCGCTGCTCGAAGTCGTGCTGCTCGTCGTCACCGCGCTCGACCTCAAGAACGGCGCGGACCCGAGCTGGAAGCACGGTCTCGCCGCGCTCTACATCGGCTACACCGTCGGCCACGGCCACCGCACCGTGAAGTGGCTCGACGGCCTGGCGGCCCATCGCTTCCACGGCACGCCGGTGCCGCGCCCGCCGCGCTACGGCCGGCCGCGGGCCCTGCACGAGGCCAAGGTCTGGCTCGGCTCCCTCGTGGCCGCGGCCGTCGCCACGGGCCTGCTCCTGCTCGCCATGTGGTACGTCGACGACCCGAGCCGGACCGGCTCCCTGGAGTCCTGGATGTACACCTCCTGGCGGGTGGCGGGCATCCACGGTCTGATCGCGCTGAGCTACGCGCTCTTCCCGAAGCGGACCCCGGCCCCGGCCCCGGAGGACCGGGACGCCGACCGCCCCCTCACCAAGCTCTGACGGGGCCGCCGGTACGGGCCGCCGCTAGCGCTCCCCGCCCGGCACCCACAGCACGTCTCCGACCTCCTTGTTGGCCGTACGGGCCAGGATGAACAGGAGGTCGGAGAGGCGGTTGAGGTACGTCGCCGTGAGCGGGTTCATGGTCGTGCCGTGGACGTCGAGCGCGGCCCACGTGGAGCGCTCCGCCCGCCGCACCACCGTGCACGCCTGGTGCAGCAGCGCCGCGCCCGGCGTACCGCCCGGCAGGATGAAGCTGCGCAGCTTCTCCAGGCGCTCGTTGAACCGGTCGCAGTCCGCCTCCAGCTTGTCGACGTAGAACTGCTCGACCCGCAGCGGCGGGTACTCGGGGTTCTCCACGACGGGCGTGGACAGGTCCGCGCCCACGTCGAAGAGGTCGTTCTGGACCCGGGTGAGGACCTGTACGACCTCCTGGTCGAGGCCGCCGATGGCGATGGCCGTGCCGATGGCGGCGTTGGCCTCGTTGGCGTCGGCGTACGCGGCGATCCGCAGGTCGGTCTTGGCGGTCCTGCTCATGTCGCCGAGTGCGGTGGTGCCCTGGTCGCCGGTCCGGGTGTAGATGCGCGTCAGATTGACCATGCGGCCAGCGTAATCACGGCGCCGCCGGGCTAGGCCCCGGCCGTGCGGTACACCCGTGTGCCGACCGTCACGGCGAGCGCCGCGAAGCCCACGGCGACCAGCGTGCCGTACAGCATTCCGGAGGTCGCGTACTCGCCGACGTACGCGTCGCGGATCGCGTCCACGAGATAGCGGAACGGCATGAAGTGCGAGAGCACGTCGAGCCAGCCGGGGGCGAGCGCCATCGGCAGCATCAGTCCGGACAGGAGCATGGACGGCATGGCGAGCGCGTTGACCGTCGGGCCGAACTCCTGCGGGGTCGGGACCTTCAGTGCGAGCGCGTACGACAGGGAGGCGAGCGCGAAGGTGAGCAGCGCGACGAACGCGAAGCCGATCAGGATCCCGGCGAGCGGCGCGCGCAGGCCCATCACCAGGGCGGCGAGCACGAGGAGCACGGCCTGGAAGACGAAGAGCGCCGCGTCGCGCAGGAGCCGCCCGAGGAGCAGCGCGAGCCGGCTGACCGGCGTCACGCGCAGCCGCTCCACCACCCCCCAGTTCTTCTCGAGGATGAGGGCGAACCCGCTGAACGACGCGCCGAACAGGCCGAGTTGGAGCAGTAGCCCGGGGACGAGGACCTGCCAGGAGTCGCCGCGCCGGCCCAGCGGCAGGTCCGTGAGCAGCGGCCCGAAGAAGAGCAGATACAGCAGCGGCATCAGGGCGCCGAACAGGATCTGGAACTTGGAGCGCAGCGTCTGGCGGGCGTAGCGCCTGAACAGCAGCGCGGTGTCGTGGAACAGCATGGCGGTGTCCGGGTCTCCTGGTGGGGTCAGACGTCTCTGACGGGGTCAGACGGCTTGACGGGGTCAGACGGCTACGGGGGTGTGGTCGACGGGGGCGGGGCCGCGACCGGTGATGGCGAGGAAGGCGTCCTGGAGCGTGGCGTCGGGGGACCCGGCGTACTGCTCCTTGAGCGCGGCCGGAGTGCCGTCGGCGACGACCACGCCCCGGTCGACGACGACGATCCGGTCCGCGAGCGCGTCGGCCTCGTCGAGGTAGTGCGTGGTCAGGAAGACGGTCGTGCCGTGCTCGTCGCGCAGCTGCCGCACCAGCTCCCACAGGTCGGCCCGGCTGCCGGGGTCGAGTCCCGTCGTCGGCTCGTCGAGGAAGAGCAGCGAGGGGCGGTGGGTGAGCCCGAGCGCGAGGTCGAGGCGGCGGCGCTGGCCGCCGGAGAGCGCGGGGGTCCTGCGGTCGAGCAGGCCGGTGAGGCCGAGGTCGTCCGCGAGCTCCGCGGCGCGGGCGGTGGCCTCGTCCTTCGGCAGGCCGTAGAGCCGCCCCTGGAGGACGAGCTCGTCGCGCACGGTCTCCTGCGGGTCGACGCCGCCGGACTGGGCGACGTACCCGATCTTCCTGCGGACGCCCGCGGGGTCCCGGAGCAGGTCGTGGCCCGCGACCGTGGCCGTGCCGCCGGTGGGCGGCAGGAGCGTGGTGAGCATCCGCAGGGTGGTGGTCTTGCCCGCGCCGTTCGGCCCGAGGAAGCCGAGGATCTCGCCGGGCTCGACGGTCAGGTCGATGCCGCGGACTGCCTCCACCGGGCCGCTCTTGGTGTCGAAGGTCCGGGCGAGCCCGGCCGTACTGATGATTGCCATGGCGACCACAAAAACAGAGTCGATGAAATTTTGCAATGCCACCAAGTTTTCTGTGGTGCTAAGTTTTATGAGGCACCAAGTTTTGGGCGACCCCTAGGATGGGGACATGGCTGAGGGACTCAGGGAGCGCAAGAAGCGGCAGACCAAGCAGCGGATCTCGGACATCGCGACCGGGCTCTTCCTGGAGCACGGCTTCGTCACCGTGACCGTCGCCGACGTCGCGGAGAAGGCGGACGTCTCCGTCAACACCGTCTACAACTACTTCCCGGCCAAGGAGGACCTGTTCCTCGACCGGGGCGTGGAGATGGTCGACCGGCTCTCGCGCTGGGTACGGGGGCGGCGCACCGGCGAGTCGGCGGCCGCCGCGGTCCTGCGCGAGCTGCGCGCGCTCGTCGAGGGCGTGTCGCCCACCGTCGGGCTCTTCGCGGGCTACGCCGACTTCATGAAGGTCATCACCGACTCGCCCGCCCTGCGCTCCCGCCTCTGGGCCTTCCAGCAGGAGAGCCTCGCCGACCTGGAGGCCACGCTGCGCGAGGAGGCGGGCCCGGACGCCGAGGGGCGCCTGCCCGAGCTCGTCGCCGGTCAGCTCCACTGGCTGCACGCCACGGTCCACGGCTGGATCGGCGCCGAGATGGTCGAGCGCCGCCCCGCCGCCGAGGTCTCCCGCGAGGCCCTCGACCTCATCGACGAGATCGAGGAACTCCTGAGCGAACGGGTCCTCAACTACGCGGTGCGCACCGCCTGATGACCCGCCGGCGGCCGCCCCCGGCCCGCCTGGATGTGATGTCCGTCAAATGACACGTGGCGTGCGTCTCTTCACCGCCCCATAGCAGCTCAACGGCGCTAGTGTCCGCTGCAGAGCGAAACGTAAACAGCGTGTAAGAGCTCAGTCATTCGCCAGGCAAGGGGAGTCGCAACGTGGCACGGAAGCTCGCCGTCATCGGAGCCGGTCTCATGGGGTCCGGAATCGCCCAGGTCTCTGCCCAGGCGGGCTGGGACGTGGTCCTGCGCGACGTCACCGACGAGGCGCTGACCCGGGGCACCGACGGCATCAAGGCCTCGTACGAGAAGTTCGTGAGCAAGGGCAAGCTCGACGCCGCGGACGCCGAGGCCGCCCTGGGCCGCATCACCACGACCACCGACCTGGACGCGGCCGCCGACGCCGACGTCGTCGTCGAGGCCGTCTTCGAGAAGCTCGAGGTCAAGCACGAGATCTTCCGGGCGCTCGACAAGCTCGTCCGCGACGACGCCGTGCTCGCCTCCAACACCTCCGCCATCCCGATCACCAAGATCGCGGCCGTGACGGAGCGCCCGGAGCGGGTCGTCGGCGCGCACTTCTTCTCGCCGGTGCCGATGATGCAGCTCTGCGAGCTCGTGCGCGGCCACAAGACCAGCGACGAAACCCTCGCCACCACCCGGGAGTTCGCCGAGTCCGTCGGCAAGACCTGCATCGTCGTCAACCGCGACGTCGCGGGCTTCGTGACCACCCGCCTGATCTCGGCGCTCGTCGTCGAGGCGGCCAAGCTGTACGAGTCGGGCGTCGCGACCGCCGAGGACATCGACATCGCCTGCAAGCTCGGCTTCGGCCACGCCATGGGCCCGCTCGCGACCGCCGACCTCACGGGCGTCGACATCCTGCTGCACGCCACCGACAACATCTACACGGAGTCGCAGGACGAGAAGTTCGCGGCGCCCGAGCTGATGCGCCGGATGGTGGACGCCGGTGACATCGGCCGCAAGAGCGGGCAGGGCTTCTACAAGCACTGAGCTGCTACGGGTCCGCGCGGATCACCCCTCGGGGTGATTTCGGTATCGGTTCGCTTACAGACGGCAACTTCCGTACCCGTGGCGTGGTCAGTTGCGTTGACATACGCAGATGCCTCACGGCACAGACGTCAACGGCAAACACGGCAAGCACAGCACTCTCGGGGAGCGCATATGCACATCAGGGGCGACCAGGCCCAGCTGGTCGTCGGGGGACGCCTCGACGTACGCAGCGCGGCGGACGCCCGCACGGTCCTGCACTCGGCCGTCGACGACGGCGCCGGCGACCTGGTGCTCGACCTGTCCGAACTCGACTCGTGGGACGCCACGGGACTCGGCGTCATCATGGGCGCGCACCGGCGCGCCGGGCGCTGCGGACGCCGGCTCGTCCTGCGCGGCGTGCCCCCGCAGATGCAGCGCCTCCTCGTGGCCACGCGACTGCACCGCATCCTCGCCATCGAGGGCGGCATCGGGGTCGAGTCGCTGCCGCGCGTGTGACGCGTCGCTCCTCGCGCGTGAGCGTCGCATCCCGCGTGCGAGCGGTCGCTTCCCGCGTGTGACGCGCGGGCGGGCGGGGGCTCCCGTACGAGCCGTGACTCCTGTTCAGGGGCGGTGCGCGGACAAGCGGTGCGGGACGGCATCTGGCGCGCAATTCTCACGAGACTGTGACGTCTCGGGCCGGGCGGTACCCCGGCTTCCGCATGGATACTGAGGACGGTTTAGGGTTCGGTCGCCTGCCGATTGAGAACCCGCACGGGGGGCACCGGACCAGAAGCGACAGCGCGGTGTGCCCAAGGCCGGATGGGGGCTACGCACACGACGCATCTGGGGGGCTTGGACATGGACCCGACGAACCGCGGACCGGAAGAGTACGGCGACGGCCCCGAAGCCGTCGGCCCCGCCGACCGCGACAAGCGCGACGCCACGCCGCGGGACACCCCGCCGCAGGACGCGGCGCCGCCGGAGCACACGCCGGAGCATGCCCCGGAGCGAGCGCCGACCCACGAGCGGGACCACGAGGCGGTGCCCGACAACTCCGGCCTGCCCAGCCGCGGCGGAGCCGGCTCGACCGCCCTGGGCGAGCCCGCGTCCACGCCCGCGCCCGTCCGCACCGTCCAGCTGGTGTCCGGCGACTTCCTGCTCACCGTCAACCCCGTCGACGGCAGCGAGATAGAACCCTGCCCGCCCGGCGAGCAGCCGGACCACCCCCGCAAGTACACCCAGGCCGAGCGCGCCGAGCGCCGCCGCGCCGCCCTGCCGCCCGTGCCCCCGGGCCCCGCGCTGCCCCGCACGCCGCTGCTCGAACGCCAGGAGGAGCGCGAGCGGCTCGTGCGGCTGCTCGCGCGCGGCCGCTCCGTGCGCCTCACGGGCCCCGCGGGCTCCGGCCGCACCTCGCTGCTCGACGCCGTCGCCGAGGACTGCGCGGACCTCGCCCCCGACGGCGTGGTCCGCCTCTCCGGCTACCACCGCACGGCCCACGACCTCCTGCACGACCTGTTCACCGCCGTGTACGACGCGCCGCTGCACCGCCCCGACCGCGCCCATCTGCGCGACCTCGTCGGCGACGTCGGCGCCGTCGTCATCCTCGACGACCTCGAGTTCGGCGGCTCCGCCCTGGAAGAGCTCCTCGACGCGACGCCCGAGTGCGCCTTCCTGGTCGCCGCGACCCCCGACGTCGCCGCGCCCTCGCCCGAGTCCCACCTGGAGGAGGTCTTCCTCGGCGGGCTCGGCCGCAGCGGCGGCCTCGAACTCCTGGAGCGCTCCGTCGGCCGGATCCTCACCGACGACGAGGCCGACTGGGCGGGCGACCTCTGGTTCGAGTCCGAGGGCCTGCCGCTGCGCTTCGTCCAGGCCGGGGCCCTGCTCCGCCAGTGCGACCAGCTGCGCGCCGACCCCGCGTCCTTCGACGCCTTCGGCGGCTACGACGGGCCGGACGCGGCGCCCTACGGCGCCCCCGACCCGGGCGACGTGCCGTTGCCCTCGCTCGCGGACGGCGCCGCGCCCGCCGCGCTGCTCGCGTCCCGCCTGAGCGAGTCCGCGCGCGCCGCGCTGCGGTTCGCCGTCGCGCTCGGCGGCGAGCTGCCGCACCCCGCCCACCTGCCCGCCCTCGTCGGCGACACCCACGCCGACGCGGCCCTCGCGGAGCTCGTCGACTGCGCCCTCGTCACCCCCGTCGGCGGCCACTACCGCCTCGCGGCCGGGGTCGCGACCCAGCTGGAGGCCGCCGGGTACGCGGACGACGCCACCGCGGGCGCGCAGGCCGCGGCCCAGCACTACGCCTGGTGGTCCGGGCACCCGTCGGTCGGCCCCGAGCGGGTCGCCGCCGAGGCCGACGCGATCCTCGCGGCGCTCACCGCCCTCGTGGCCACCGGGAGCGACACGCCGGGCGGCGGGGAGCCGTCCGCCGCGGTGCTGCTCGCCCGGACGGTCGCGCCCGCCTTCGCGGGCGGGCTCCACTGGGGCGCCTGGGAGCGGGCGCTGCGGTCGGGGCAGGAGGCGGCGCGCACCGCGGGCGAGGTCGGCGAGGAGGCGTACTTCCACCACGAGCTCGGCATCCTCGCGCTGTGCGGCGGCCGGCTCGACCGGGCCCGCGCCGAACTCGAGGCCTCCATCGGCCTGCGCGGCGCGCTCGCCGACAAGCGCGGCATGATCGCGGGCCGCAGGGCGCTCGCCCTGGTCGCCGACCGCTCGGGCGGCGTGCTGCACGGCGGCCGCACGGCGGCGGGGGAGGAGGTCCCCGACGCCCGGTACGAGGAGTCGGCGTCGCCGCCCGGCGGGGTGCCCGCCGCGCTCACCCAGCCGACGCCGCCGACGCCGCCGACGCCGTCCAAGGAGCCGGACACCGTGGTGACGCCGCGGATCGTCCCTGCGGCGTCGGGGTCCGCCCCGGCCCGCCGCTCCATCCTGCGCGGCACGCGCCGCAACCTCGTCGCGGCCGGCGCGGGTGCCCTGCTCGTCGCCGTACTCGGCACGGTGGTGACGCTCGGCGCGACCTCAGACAACGACGACGGACCGCCCGACAAGGTCCGCACGGACCAGTCGGCGAGCGCCGACGACGACGGCAGCGGCGGTATCGGCGCCGACAAGCCCGGCGACAGCGGGGCGCAGCCCCCCGCCGACCCCGGCAAGGACGGCGTGATCGGCACGTCCGACGACCCGGAGCCGCCCGCGAGCGGCAAGCCCTCGGACGGCGACGGCGGCAAGGGCCACGGCACGAAGGACCCCTCGGACAAGCCCAGCGGCAAGCCGTCGGACAAGCCGAGCGACCACCCGACGAGCCGGCCGCCCACGACCAGGCCCCCGACGACGCGCCCGCCGACGACCAGGCCCCCGACGACCAGGCCGCCCACCACGCGCCCGCCGACGACCCAGCCGCCGACGACCGCGCCGCCGACCACCCCGTCGTCGCCGAACACGTCGAACTCGGCCAGCGGCCCGCCCCCGTCGAGCCCGGTGACGACCACCTCGGCGTCGTCCTCGGCGCCGGACGCCCCGCCGAGCTCGCCGGTGGTCTGAGGGCCGCGCACGTCGCGCACGAAAGCGCGTACGCAGGCGCGTACGAAAGTACGTACGGGAACGCGTAGGAAAGCGCCTACGGCAGAAGGGGCCGGGTCCACCAGGACCCGGCCCCCGCGTGTGCTCGGGCGGCTGCGCTAGAAGAGCCGCAGCTTGTCGTCCTCGATGCCGCGCAGCGCGTCGTAGTCGAGGACGGTGCAGCTGATGCCGCGGTCGGTGGCCAGGACGCGTGCCTGCGGCTTGATCTCCTGGGCGGCGAAGACGCCCTTGACCGGCGCCAGGTGCGGGTCGCGGTTCAACAGCTCCAGGTAGCGCGTGAGTTGCTCGACGCCGTCGATCTCGCCGCGGCGCTTGATCTCGACGGCGACGGTGCCGCCGTCGGCGTCGCGGCACAGGATGTCGACGGGGCCGATGGCCGTCATGTACTCGCGGCGGATGAGCGAATAGCCGTCGCCGAGTGTCTCGATCCGGTCGGCGAGCAGCTCCTGAAGGTGTGCTTCCACGCCGTCCTTGATGAGGCCCGGGTCCACGCCCAGTTCGTGCGTGGAGTCGTGGAGGACCTCCTCCATGGTGATGATGAGCTTCTCGCCCGCCTTGTTGATGACGGTCCACACTCCGGCGTCGTCGCCTGTGCCCTCCTTGAGGGTGCACGGCGGGGACATCCAGTTGAGGGGCTTGTAGGCCCGGTCGTCAGCGTGAATGGAGACGCTGCCGTCCGCCTTGACCAGGATCAGGCGGGGGGCCGACGGGAGATGGGCGGTGAGCCGGCCCGCGTAGTCCACGGAGCAGCGGGCGATGACGAGACGCATGGTCGGCAACGCTACTCGACCTGAGGTGGTCCAGCGAATTCCGTGCCCCGGGGGAGTCTCCGGAGGCGCCCTGGGCCGCACCACTTGTCCGGCGATGGACCCGTTCGAACCTGGCCAGTTATGCGCCCAATCTCCTGGTGCGGCACCGAGGCGTTGCCTACCGTATAAGCAGGAGGTCGTCGCACGTGCACGCTGCGTATGCGAGCTCCTTCCCTGTCCGTAAACCCCTGCTCCCTGGGGGTGCGAGAGGAGAACCCATGTCGCTCGACGTCTCACCGGCGCTGTTGGAACAGGCCGAGCGAGGCGAGGTCGACGAAGCTGCCTTCGTCGACTGCGTCCGGACCTCCCTGCCTTACGCGTGGGAGATGATCAGCTCCCTGGTGGCCCAGCTGAAGGTCGACGGCGGCGAGTTCGCCGACAACCGGACGCCGCCGCCGGATGAGCAGGCGCGCGGCCAACTGCTGCGCGCGCTCGCGAGTGACGCGATTCGGGGTGCCTTGCAGCGCCACTTCGGGGTCCGTCTGGCGTTCCAGAACTGCCACCGTGTGGCGGTGTTCCCCATGGACGCCTCGGCGGACGACAGACTGGCCAAATTCACGTCTGTACGTGGCCAGTTGCTGAACCAGTCACCCGAATTGCGCGACTGCTGAGGCCCGTTGCTGCCGCCCCGTACAGCGGGAGGTGTTCAGTACCGGGGCGGCAGTCCCTCGGGTGCGAGGTGCGGGTCAACTCCCTCTGGACAGGGATTGTTTGAGTACGAGCAGGACTCCTAAGCGAGCTGCGGCAGGACCTCCGCGCCCAGGCGGCGTACGTTCTCCTCCGTCGTCGTCAGGTCGCCGGAGCCCTCGACGAGCAGGGCGAAGCGGGTGATGCCCGTGCGCTCCGACGTGGCCGCGATGCGGTCCGCGCACAGCTGTGGCGTGCCCACGGGGTGAAGGCGGCACAGCAGTTCCGTGTACGCCAGCGGGTCGCGCATGGCGCGGACCCGGCCGTCGACCGTGACGTGCGCCTCCAGGCCCTGCCGCAGCCAGCCGGGCATGGCCTTCTTCAGCGTCTCGGCGGCCTCGGTGCGGCGGTCGGCGATCTGCGCGACCCCGGCCGAGACGTGTGCGGCGCGCGCCACCTCGTCGGGCGTGCGCCCGGCCGCGCGCGCGTGCCGGGCCCACAACGCCACCATTTCGGCCTTCTCCTCGTCGCCGACGTGCATGCCGAGCAGCATCGGCAGGCCGCGGGCGGCGGCGAGGCGGATGCTCGACGGCGACGTGCACGCCACGATCACCTCCGGGCCGTGGGGCGGGGCGGACGGGCCCTGCGGGGCGGGCGACTCCCGGGGGCCCTGCGTGGGGAGTGCCTCCTGCGGGCGCGGCACGACCGCGACGTCCCGGAAGGCGAAGCGGCCGCCCGGACCCGCGACGCGCGGCTCGCCGCTGAGCCAGCGAAGGAGCAGGTCGAGGGCGTCCGGGAACCCCTTCTCGTACGCCTCGATGCCGCTTCCGAAGACTTCGAGGTCCACCCAGGGGCCGCCGCGTCCGACCCCGAGCGAGAAGCGGCCACCGGATGTGAGGTGGAGCAGTGCGGCCTGCTCGCCGAGCGCCACCGGGTGGGCGGTGGGCAGCACGCTCACGGCCGTGCCGACGCGGATGCGCCGGGTGCGGCCGAGGAGCAGTGCTGCGAGCGTGGTCGCGGACGGACATGTGCCGTACGGCACGAAGTGGTGTTCGGCGAGCCAGACGGAGTCCAGGCCCGCCTCCTCGGCCACCTCGGCGGACCGCACCGCGCGGTGCAGCGCCTCCCCATGGCCCTGGCCCGGGAACTGGGCGGCCAGCACAAAGCTTCCTAAGCGCATCGAACTTCCTGCCTCCTTGGCGCCGACGCAGGCATTCCCCTACCGGCAACAACGCATGACACGTGCCAAAGGCACGGCTTCGCGGGCAGATTGGCGGATTTTCTGCGCGGAGCCGGGGGGTTCTGTGGGGGTTGGTGAAGGACGTCTACCCCTCTGTACGGTGCGTAGGCTGGACATGCCCCGTCCCGTGTCCACCAGGCCCGCGTCCATCCGGTACGTGCCGTGTCCCTCGTGAGGTGTTCTGTGTCGCCGCGTCGTAACCGCCCCAAGGGCGCCGGAGGATCCTGGTCGGACGCCGGTCCCGACTCTTCGGGTGCGGAGCCGTCCGGCCGCTACGGCGGCTTCCAGCGCACCGAGCACTGGCAGGGCGAGGAGTGGAGCGTGCGGCACGTCGCGGGCGCGAGCGCGGCCGGCAAGACCTACCGCTGCCCCGGCTGCGACCAGGAGATCCCCTCCGGGCTCGCCCACGTCGTCGCCTGGTCCGAGTACTCGGGCGTGGACGAGCGGCGGCACTGGCACTCGGGGTGCTGGAAGGCGAAGGACCGGCGCGGCACGCGGGAGCGCCGTTCGCGCAACGCGCCCAAGCACTGAGGCGGCCGCCCGCCCGCGCCTGCCCCACCGAACGCCACAGCGCCCCGGCCGGGAAGGGCCGGGGCGCTGTGCGGTGTCCGTACGAGGCCGCCCGTCAGGGGGCGTAGGACGTCGTACGCGCGGGGTCAGACGTCCCGCTTCTCCAGGAGCGCGAACGCGCCCGCGAGCGCGGCCGCCGTGACGACGACGAGCAGCGCGAGCTGGCCGTTGCCGCTGCCGGGGTTGCCGCTGTCGACGCTGAAGATCTCGGCGAGGGAGCTGATGGCGTTGTACTTCTCCATCTTCTCGCCGAGCGTTTGGGTGCTCTCCCAGATGCTCAGGAACCCGGGCAGGATCGACGGGATGAGGACCACGCCGAGCATCGCGGTGATCGCGCCCGCGGAGTGGCGCAGCATGGAGCCGACGGCGAGCGCGAGGACGCCGAGGAGCGAGACGTACAGGCCGCCCTTGAAGACCGTGCCCGTCCACGGGATGTCGCCCGCCTCCGGGCCGCTGTGCGCGCCCGACGCGAGCAGGCCCACCAGGAGGATGGAGCCCGCGGACGCGACGTAGGCGACCACGAAGAAGATGATGGCCTTCGCGGCCAGGACGCGGTGGCGCTGCGGCGAGGCGGTGAAGGTGGTGCGGATCATGCCGGTGCCGTACTCGGACGAGGTCACGAGGACGCCGAGCGTGATCAGGCAGATCTGGCCGAGCAGCAGGCCGAAGAAGGCCGGGATGGTGAACGGCACCTCGGCGTAGTCCTGCGCATCGGTGTTCGCGATGGCGAGCACGCCGACGCCGAGGACCAGGGCGAGGAAGATGCCCAGCGTCCACATGGTCGAGCGGACCGACTTGATCTTCGTCCACTCCGAGGAGAGGGCGTTCCCGATGTGGGTCTTGGCGATCGGGATCGGGGACGTGTACGCGGCGCTCATCGCCTGCTGCCAGGCGGACGGCGGCGCGGGCGCGGCCGGCGCGGGGGCCATCGGGGCGGCGCCGGGCAGGGGGGCGCCGTGCAGGGCCGGGGCGCCGTGCGCGGCCGGGAGGCCCTGCGGGGGCGCGTCCTGGGGCTGCGGGGCGGTGGCTGTGGCCGTGGCGGTGGCGGCCTGGGCGGGGGCCTGCTGGGGCTGGGGGGCCGGGGGCTGCGGGGCCTGCGCGGTCTGCGGGGCGGCGGCCGGTGCGGCCGGGGGTGCCTGGGCCGGGGCCGGGGCCGCGTCCTGGGGCGCCGGGGCCTGCGGTGCCGGGGCCTGCTGGGGCTGTGCCTGCGGCTGCTGCGGAGTCGGAGGCGTGGTCATCGGGATTCCTCGCTGTCGCGCTTGGTCATCTCGGGGGCGGCGGCCGGGGTCTGCGGGGCCGCGGCGGCGTACGGGTTCGGCTGCTCGCCCGCGGGCGCGTGCGGCGCGGCGGGCGCGCCCTGCGGCATCGCGAAGGGCTGGCCGCCCTGCTGGGGCGGCGGCGGGGCGTACCAGCCGTGCTGGCCCTGGCCGGGCACCGGCATCGGCGGCTGCGGCATCGCGCCGGGCGGCAGCTGCTGCTGCAGGCCCGCGCGCTGGTCGACCGTCGAGCGGTAGTCGACGGCGCCCTGCGTCATGCGCATGTACGCCTCTTCCAGCGAGGCCTGGTGCGGCGAGAGCTCCCACAGGCGGACGTCCGCGCCGTGGGCGAGGTCGCTGATGCGGGGCAGCGGCAGGCCGGTGACGCGCAGCGCGCCGTCCGGCTCGGGCAGGACCTGGCCGCCGGACTCGATGAGCGCGGCGGTCAGCTTCTCGCGCTGCTGCGGGTCGGTGTCCGGGGTGCGCACCCGGGCGAAGTCGGCGGAGTTGTGCGAGATGAAGTCCGTGACGCTCATGTCCGCGAGCAGCTGGCCGCGGCCGATGACGATCAGGTGCTCGGCGGTCAGCGCCATCTCGCTCATCAGGTGCGAGGAGACGAAGACCGTGCGGCCCTCGGCCGCGAGGGACTTCATCAGGTTGCGCACCCAGAGGATGCCCTCGGGGTCGAGGCCGTTGACCGGCTCGTCGAAGAGCAGCACCTGCGGGTCGCCGAGGAGCGCGGCCGCGATGCCGAGGCGCTGGCCCATGCCGAGCGAGAAGCCCTTGGAGCGCTTCTTCGCGACGTCCTGCAGGCCGACGACGCCGAGGACCTCGTCCACGCGGCGGGCCGGGATGCCGGAGAGCTGCGCGAGGCACAGCAGGTGGTTGCGGGCGTGCCGCCCGCCGTGCACGGCCTTCGCGTCGAGCAGGGCGCCGACCTGGCGCGGAGCGTTCGGCAGCTTGCGGTACGGGTAGCCGCCGATCGTCACCTGCCCCTGCGTCGGCGCGTCGAGCCCGAGGATCATGCGCATCGTCGTCGACTTGCCCGACCCGTTGGGGCCGAGGAAGCCGGTCACGGTGCCGGGCCGCACCTGGAAGGAAAGGTTGTACACGGCTGTCTTGGCGCCGTAGCGCTTCGTCAGGCCGACTGCCTCGATCATTCTCCGCACCCATCGAATGGTTCAGGACGTCGGGGCACACGCCCCCGTAAGGGTTAGGAGGATAACCACGAGCTGACGGTTCCGGCCAAGAGAGAGTAAAAAGGGTGGGCCGGTCACGCGTCTCGTTTCTTGAGGAGCAGGTAGCCGCCCAGGAGCGCCGCCGCCGTCCACGCCACCATGATGCCGAGGCCGCCCCACGGGCCGTACGGGGTGTCGTCGTCGAACGGGGTCTTCACCTGCATGATCTTGCTGCCGGCCTGGTCGGGGAGGAAGCGGCCGACCTTCTTCGTCGCCGAGACGTTGCCGAGGATGCTGGAGATCAGGAAGAAGAACGGCATCAGGATGCCGAGGGAGAGCATCGGGCTGCGCAGCATCGCCGCGACGCCCATGGAGAACATCGCGATGAGCGTCATGTAGAGCCCGCCGCCGATCACCGCGCGCAGCACGCCGGGGTCGCCGATCTGGGCCTTGTGCTCGCCGAGCATCGCCTGCCCGGCGAAGAACGCGACGAAGCTCGTGGCGAGGCCGACGGCGAACGCCAGCAGCGTGGCGACCGCGACCTTGCTGAACAGGAAGGTGGCGCGCTGCGGGACCGCGGCGAGCGACGTGCGGATCATGCCGGTGCTGTACTCGTTCGAGACGACGAGCACACCGAAGACGATCATCGCGAGCTGGCCGAGGGACATCCCGGCGAAGCTGATGAACGTCGGATCGAAGGTGATCTTGTCCTCGCGGCTGAGCTTGTCGAAGTCGTTCTTCGACAGGGCGCTGATGAGCATGCCGAGGGCGATCGTGACGACGACGGCGAGGCCCAGGGTCCAGACCGTGGAGGCGACCGAGCGGATCTTGGTCCACTCGGAGCGAAGCACCTGTGTCGCGGCCATGGGGCGTCACTCTCCCTTCCGGCGCGGCTGCCAGCCCTCGCCCCAGCCGGGGCCGCCGGGGCCGCCGGGCCGTGGGGGCGTGCCGTCGGCCGCGGGCGCCCCCTGGTGGTCGGCGTGCGCGTGGTACTCCACCGACTCGGCGGTGAGCTGCATGAAGGCTTCCTCCAACGACGCCTGCTGCGGGCTGAGTTCATGCAGGACGAGCTGGTGCTGGGCGGCGAGCTCGCCGAGCTGCTCCGAGCCCGCGCCGTCCACTTCGAGGGTGCCGTTGCCCGCCTCGACGACGGTGATGCCGGCCTCGTGCAGGACGTCGAGGAGCCGCTCCCGCTGCGGCGAGCGGAGGCGTACGTACGACCGGGAGTTCTGCCGGATGAACTCCGACATGGACGTGTCGGCGAGCAGGCGGCCCTGGCCGATGACGACGAGGTGGTCGGCGGTGAGTGCCATCTCGCTCATCAGGTGCGAGGAGACGAAGACCGTGCGGCCCTGGGCGGCGAGGGACTTCATCAGGTTCCGGATCCAGTGGATGCCCTCGGGGTCGAGCCCGTTGACGGGCTCGTCGAACATCAGGATCTCGGGGTCGCCGAGCAGCGCGCCCGCGATGCCGAGCCGCTGGCCCATGCCGAGCGAGAAGCCCTTGGCCTTCTTCTTGGCCACGGCCGTGAGGCCCACGGTGTCCAGGACCTCGTGGACCCGGGAGCGCGGGATGCCGTTGGACTGCGCGAGGCACAGGAGGTGGTTGAACGCGCTGCGGCCGCCGTGCATGGCCTTGGCGTCCAGGAGCGCGCCGATGTACGTCAGCGGGTCCCTGAGCTGGGCGTAGTGCTTGCCGTCGATGCGCACGTCGCCCGCGGTCGGGTTGTCGAGACCGAGCATCATCCGCATCGTCGTGGACTTGCCCGCGCCGTTCGGCCCGAGGAAGCCCGTGACCATGCCGGGGCGCACGGTGAACGTGAGGTTGTTGACGGCCAGCTTCTCGCCGTACCGCTTGGTCAGCCCCTCGAGCTCGATCATGTCGGCACCTCGATCATGCCGCCACGCTAAAACGGGACAAAGCCCCCTGCCACTTGGCGTGGCAGGGGGCTCCGTCTCGTTCACCCCGAGAAGTCGGCTCCGCGTACTAGCGGCTCTGCTGTGCCGGGACCCCCCGCGAGATCGGCTCGTCCTCCGTGGGCGTGCCCGCGGCGGCGACGGCCGCGCCGGTGAGCGTCGCGAGCATCTCGCGGACGTTCGTCAGCTGGGCGTTGATCGAGTCGCGGCGGTTGGTGAGGGCAGCGAGCTCGCGCTCCGATTCGCTGCGGATGCGGTCCGCCTTGGCGTTCGCGTCCGCGACGATGTCCTCGGCCTGGCGCTGCGCCGTCTCCACGGTCTGGCGGGCGCGGCGCTCGGCGTCCGTGCGCAGCTTCTCCGCCTCCAGGCGCAGCTGCTCCGCGCGGTGCTCGATCTCCGCGAGGCGCTTCTCCGCCTTGGCCTGGCGCGACGCCAGGTCGCGCTCGGACTGCTCGCGCCGCTTGGCGAGGTTGGTCTCGAAGTCCGCGGCGGCCTGGGCGGCCTTGGCGCGGGTCTCCTCGAAGAGGGCGTCCGCCTCCTCGCGCTTGGACTGCGCGTCCTTCTGCGCCTCGGCGCGCAGCGCGTTCGCCTCGCCCTTGGCCTTCTCGACGATCCGGACGCCTTCGTCCTCGGCCTTCGCCTTGCGCTCGGCCGCGAACGACTCGGCGTCGTTGCGCACCTGCTGGGCGGCCGACTCGGCGAGCTCGCGGTGCTGCTCCGCCGCGCGCCTGGCCTCCTCGCGCAGGTCCTTCGCCTCCTCCTCGGCGAGGCGGAGGATCTTCTCGACGCGGGCACCGAGACCGGCGTACGACGGCTCGGCGTCGGCGACCTGGGCCTGGGCGTTCTGCGTCTCGAGGTGGAGCTCCTCGATGCGCTTTTCCAGAGCAGTGATTCGAGTGAGAGCGGAGTCACGGTCGGAGACGAGCTTGGAGATACGTTCGTCCACCTGAGCGCGGTCGTACCCACGCCGCACAAGCTCGAAGCCGTAGGGGGAAGTGTCGCTCATGGGGTTCCTGTCGAATGAGACCGGGTGAGGTGATAGAGGGAATCCTAGGGGGCGTTGCGGCGTGTCATCGAGCGTATGCCCGTTTGATCTGGAGAATGACACCCCTTTTGAGTGGTCAACCGGCAGAGCGCTTGCCAGCGACAGTGCCGAAGGTCCCCGGCGAGCACGGAAAACGCCCCGTGGCTAGCCTTCTGACGGCTTGCCACCCGAACGAGTAGCCCCCGCCGCGGCCCCTGCCTTGACGCCCGAGTCCTTGCCGCCGCCCTGCGGGGCCTCAAACGATTCCAACGCCTCGAGCACGTCCTGGACACGGGAGATCTCCGCATTGATGTCCTCGCGGCGGCGCATCAGGACCTCCAGCTCGCGCTTGCCCTCGGTGACAATGCGCTCGGCCTCCGCCTCCGCCTCCGCCTTGATGCGCTCGGCCTCGCGCACCAGCTCCGCCTTCTTCTGCTCGGCCTCCTTGAGCAGCCCCTCGGCCTTCTTCACGGCCGCGATACGCACCTTGCTCGCCTCGGAGTTGGCGTCCGACACCAGCTCCTTGGCCTTCGCCTCGGCCTCCGCGAGCTGCTCCTCCGCGGCCTTCACCAGCGCGTCGCAGCGCTCGCCCGCGGACTTCATCGCCTCCGCCGACTCGCGCCGCGCCCGCTCGTGCAGCTCCTCGATCTCCGTCGTGACGCGGTCGCGGTGCTCCTCGGAGCGCTCCCTTATCGCCGTCGCGTCCCGGCGCGCGCCGACGAGCAGCTCGTCCGCGTCCGTACGCGCCTTCTCCACCAGCGTGTTGCCCTCGACCGTCGACTCGGCGACGATCCGCTCGGCCTCCTTGCGGGCCGCGCCGACCATCGTGTCGGCCTGCGCCTCGGCGTCCGTCGTCGCCTTCAGCGCCTTCTCCTGGGCGTCCGACGTCAGCTTCTCGGCCTCCGCCGTGGCTTCCGTGATGAGCTTGTCGACCTGCTCCGCGGCCTCCGTACGCCGCTTGTTGGCGGCCTGGCGGGCCTCGTCGAGGGTGCGCTCGGACTCGTCGCGCGCCTCGGCCCTGAGCCGCTCCGCCTCCGCCTCGGCCTCCCGCTTGAGCCGCTCGGACTCCGTACGGATCCGCTCGGCGTGCTGCTGCGCGGAGTTGACGTTCTCCGCGGCCTCGGCGCGCAGCCGCTCGGCGTCGCCGGTCGCGTCCGAGATCAGCTGCTCGGCCTTCGCGACGGACTCGGCGCGCACGCGCTCGGCCGCGGCGGCCGTCTCCGCGGTGAGGCGCTCGGCCTCGGCGACCGACTCGGCGCGCACCCGCTCGGCCTCGGCCGCGGTCTCGGTGGTGAGCCGCTCGGCCTCGCTGCGGGCCTCGCCGATCAGCGTGTCCGCCTGGCTCGCCGCGTCGCCGCGGATGCGGTTGGCGTCCTCGCGGGCGTCGGCGCGCGTGCGGGCGGCGTCCTGGTCGGCCTGCGCGATGGTGTCCGAGGCCTCCGTGCGCACCCGCTGGGCGTGCTCGGACGCGTCGCGGCGCAGCCGCTCGGACTCGGCGATGGCGTCCGCGACCGTGCTGTCCGCGAGGGCCTTCGCGGCCTCCGCCGCCTCCGTGGCCTCACGGCGGGTGCGGCTCGCGTCCTCGGCGGCGCGCTCCCGCTCGGCGTGCGCGTCGGCGCGGACCCGGTCCGCCTCCTCCTGCGCCTCCGTCCGCGTGCGCTCCGCCGCGTGCTCGGCCGCCGAGCGCAGGCCCGCGATCTCCTCCTGCGCCTGCTCGTGCAGGCCGGCGACGGAGTCCCGCACCGACTGGGCCTGCTGCTCGGCCGCGGACACCAGCTCCCCGGCGCGCGTCTCCGCCTCCGCGAGCAGCCTCAGGGCCTCGGCCTCGGCCTCCTCCACGCGCTTGCGCGCCGACGCGAGGAGCTCCTCGCTGCGCTCGCGCGCCCGCTCCCGCTCCTGGTCGGCCTCCGTGCGCGCGGCGCCCAGGGTCTCCTCGGCCTCGCGGCGGCGCCGGGCCGCCTCCTCCTGCGCGGCCGACAGGGCCTCGGCGGCCTCCGCGGCGACCCGCTCGGCGGCGGCAGCGGCCTCCGCGCGCACCCGGTCGGCGGTCTCCTGCGCCTCCGTCTTCAGGCGCTCCGCCTCGGCGGCCGCCTCCGAGCGCAGGCGCACCGCGACGGCCTCGCCCTCGGCACGGGCCTGTGAGGCGTCCGACGCGGCCTCGTCGCGCAGCCGCTCCGCCTCGGCCTCGGCCCCCGACTGCAGGGTGCGGATCCGCTCGGCGGTCTCCGTGCGCTGCCGCTCCGTCTCCTCGGCCGTCTCACGGCGCAGCCGCTCGGCCTCGGCGCGCGCGTCGCTCAGCGCCTTGTCGGCGGCGGCAAGGCGCTCCTCGGCCTCCTCCTGGAGCCGGGCGAGCTCCGCGTCGGCCTCGGCCTTGCGGGCCGCGACGGCGCGGTCGGTCTCCTCGCGCAGCGCCTGCGCGGCCGCCTCCGCCTCGCTCTTGACGGCCTCGGCCTGCTCATGGACCTCCGTGCGGTGCCGGTCGGCCTCCGCGCGGGTGCGCTCCAGGGTCTCCTCGGCCTGTTCGCGCAGGGCGGTGGCCCGCTCCACGGACTCCGTGCGGACCCGCTCGGCCTCGGCGGCGGCGGCCTGGCGCGCCTCGTCCGCGTCGGTCTTGGCCTTGGTGAGCAGCTCCTCGGCGGACCGGGCCGCCTCCTCGATCTGCTGCACGGACTCGCGCCGCGCCTCGTCGCGGATCCGCTCGCCCTCGGCGACCGCGTCGGCCCGCAGCTGCTCGGCCTCGCCCCGCAGCCGGCGCGCCTCCTCCTGCAGCTCGACCGTCTTGGCGCGGTACTCCTTGGTGTCGTCCTTCGCCGCGCCCTTCAGCTGTTCGGCGATGTCATGGGCCTCGCCGCGCAGCCGGTCGGCCTCGGCCTCCGCCTCGCCGCGGACTCGCTCGGCCTCCTCGGCGGCGGCGCGCGTGGTCGCCTTCGCCTCCTCGGACGCCTTGGTCAGGACCTCCTCGGCGGTCCGCGCGGCCTTCGCGATCTCCGACGCCGTCTCCTCGGCGGTGATCGAGCGCGCCTTCTCGGCGGCCTGCGCGATCAGCTTCTCGGCCTCGGCACGGGCGTCCGCGACCCGCTGCTCGGCCTCCGCCTTGGCGGCCTCGGCCTCCTTCGTGGCCTCGCCGACGAGCCGGGCGACCTGCTCCTTCGCCGTACGCGTACGCTGCTCGCCCGCGGCCTCGGCCGCCGCGAGCTGCTTGGCCGCCGCCTCCTTCGCCTCGGCGACGAGCTTGTCGGCCCCCGCACGCGCCTCGCGCAGCGCCGCGTCGGCCTCGGCCATGCGCTGCTCGGCGGCGCGGCTGAGATCGGCGGCCTTGCGGCGCGCCTCGTCGGACTCGGACGCGGTGGACGAGCGCAGCGCCTCCGCGTGGTCGGTGGCCTCCTGGGCCTGCGTCGACGCGGCGTTCAGGAGCCGCTCGGCGTCGGCGCGGGCGCGGCGCAGGGTGGCGTCGGCCTCCGCGCGGGCGCTCTCGGCGTCGGCCGCGAGCCGCTGCCGTGCCGCCTCCGCGAGCCGCTCGGCCTCGGCGCGGGCGGCGGCCAGGGCCTGGTCGGCCTCGGCGCGCGACTCCTCGAGGAGGCGGCGGGCCTGCTGCTCCGTACGGGCGCGCAGCTGCTCCGCCCACGCCACGTTCTCGTTGACGTGCGACTCGACGGTCTGGCGGCGCTCGTTCAGCTCCTGGTCGAGCTGCTGGCGCCGGGACACGGCCTCCGTGTGCAGCTCGGCCTGGAGGCGGGCCTGCTGCTCGGCGTGCTCCTGGAGGATGCGCTGCGTCTGGGCGCGGGCCTCGCGCAGCTCGCGCTCGGCGTCGGCGCGCAGCTGCTCGGCCTGGATCTGGGCGTTCCGAAGGAGCTGCTCGGCCTGGTACCCGAGGTCCGCGCTGTCGTAGGCAGGGCGGGTCGCGAGGTTGCGGCGCGCCTCGTGCAGCTTGGCGCGCAACACCTCGACCTGGTAGCCGAGGTCCTCGGCGTGCTGGACGGCCTTCTCCCGCTCGGTCTTCAGCCGGTCCATCTCGGCTTCGAACCGTGCGAGATGGTCGGCCTCAGCCGGTCGCCGGCTGTCCTGGCTCTCGTAGCCCCGCACTGCGCGGTCCCATCCGTCCCCTGGTCGCAAGTCTCTTTCGTGCGAACCCCGTCCATCCTCCGAACGGGGCCCCCGGGGAATGGTGTCAGATCAACAGCGGAGCTTGGGCTGCTGCCCCGACGCTCGTCCCCCGAAACCCGGACCCCGGCAAGCGACCGCCCAAGGTTCGGACGGCCGCCACTAACCCTACCGGCCCCGGATAACGGGTGGTCAGTGCTCCGGGTGTTCCGCGGGCGCCGACGTGACCAGTTCCGTGAGGACTCCGTGGCAGTCCTTGGGGTGCAGGAAGGTGATGCGCGAGCCCATGGAGCCGATGCGCGGCTCCTCGTACAGGACGCGCACGCCCTTGTCGCGGATGGCGGCGGCGTCGCCGTCCACGTCGGCCGTGCCGAAGGCGATGTGGTGCACGCCCTCGCCGTTCTTGGCGAGCCACTTGCCCACGGCCGAGTCCTCCCGGATCGGCTCGAGGAGCTGGAGGTACGAGGCGCCGCCGTCCGAGGTCTCATTGATCTTCAGCATGGCCTCGCGCACGCCCTGCTCCTCGTTGACCTCGGTGTGGAACACCTCGAAGCCGTACGTCGCGCGATAGAACTCGACCGTCTCGTCGAGGTTCCGACAGGCGATCCCGATGTGATCGATTCGCGTCAGCATGACTCAAGTGCAGCGCCTGTGACCGCGATTACGCAACGTGCGCGCGATCACACTCGTCGCCCGATGACGCGCGCCGTACCGCTCAGTACATTCGAGTAAACCCTCGTTCACTCCTCAGCTCCCCAGCTGAAAGGGGCCTCCCACATGTCCGGAACGACCGGAACCACCTCAGTGATCGTCGCGGGTGCGCGCACGCCCATGGGGCGTCTGCTCGGCTCGCTCAAGTCCTTCTCCGGTGCGGACCTGGGCGGCTTCGCGATCAAGGCCGCGCTCGACCGGGCCGGCATCGGCGGCGACCAGGTGCAGTACGTGATCATGGGGCAGGTGCTCCAGGCCGGGGCGGGACAGATCCCGGCGCGCCAGGCCGCCGTCAAGGCGGGCATCCCCATGAGCGTCCCCGCGCTCACCGTCAACAAGGTGTGCCTCTCCGGCCTCGACGCGATCGCGCTCGCGGACCAGCTGATCCGCGCGGGCGAGTTCGACATCGTCGTCGCGGGCGGCCAGGAGTCCATGACGAACGCCCCGCACCTGCTGCCCAAGTCCCGCGAGGGCTACAAGTACGGCGCGATCGAGATGCTCGACTCGATGGCGCACGACGGGCTCACCGACCCCTTCGAGTCCATCGCCATGGGCGAGTCCACGGAGAAGCACAACACCCGCCTCGGCATCCGGCGGCCCGAGCAGGACGAGATCGCCGCCCTCTCCCACCAGCGCGCGGCCGCCGCCCAGAAGAACGGCACGTTCGACGCCGAGATCACCCCCGTCGAGGTCCCGCAGCGCAAGGGCGACCCGGTGCTCGTCTCCCAGGACGAGGGCATCCGCGGCGAGACCACGGTGGAGACCCTCGGCAAGCTCCGCCCGGCGTTCACCAAGGACGGCACGATCACCGCGGGCACGTCGTCGCAGATCTCGGACGGCGCCGCGGCCGTCGTCGTGATGAGCAAGGCGAAGGCGCAGGAGCTCGGCCTCGCGTGGATCGCCGAGATCGGCGCCCACGGCAATGTGGCGGGCCCGGACAACTCCCTCCAGTCCCAGCCGTCCAACGCGATCCTGCACGCGCTGAAGAAGGAGGGCCTCGGCGTCGAGGACCTGGACCTCATCGAGATCAACGAGGCCTTCGCCGCCGTCGCGGTCCAGTCAATGAACGACCTCGGGGTGTCCCCGGAAAAGGTGAACGTCAACGGCGGTGCCATTGCCCTGGGTCACCCGATCGGGATGTCCGGCGCGCGCCTCGTCCTGCACCTGGCGCTCGAACTGAAGCGGCGCGGCGGCGGCGTGGGCGCGGCGGCGCTGTGCGGCGGCGGTGGCCAGGGTGACGCGCTCATCCTGAAGGTGGCCAAGGGCTGAGCCCCGGGCGAGCCCCGGGCTGAGCCCTTCCACGTCGTCCCTTCGTCTCACGTACGTACGGAACGGAGCCGCAATGCAAGACGTCCCCTCCCTGGTGGCCCAGGCCCGCGAAGGCAGGCCGCGGGCCGTGGCCCGGCTGATCTCGCTGGTGGAGGGGGCGTCGCCGCAGCTGCGCGAAGTGATGGCGGCGCTCGCCCCGCTCGCCGGGAACGCGTACGTGGTGGGGCTCACCGGATCGCCGGGTGTCGGCAAGTCCACGTCGACGTCCGCCCTGGTCAGCGCGTACCGGCGGGCCGGGAAGCGGGTCGGTGTCCTCGCCGTGGACCCCTCGTCGCCGTTCTCCGGGGGCGCGCTGCTCGGCGACCGCGTGCGGATGTCCGAGCACGCGTCCGACCCCGGCGTCTACATCCGCTCCATGGCGACGCGGGGGCACCTGGGCGGGCTCGCCTGGGCCGCGCCCCAGGCCATCCGCGTGCTCGACGCCGCGGGCTGCGACGTCGTCCTCGTCGAGACCGTCGGCGTCGGCCAGTCCGAGGTCGAGATCGCCTCGCAGGCCGACACGTCGGTGGTCCTGCTCGCGCCCGGCATGGGCGACGGCATCCAGGCGGCGAAGGCCGGGATCCTCGAGATCGGCGATGTGTACGTGGTCAACAAGGCCGACCGTGACGGCGCGGACGCGACCGCGCGCGAGCTCAACCACATGCTCGGCCTCGGCGAGTCCCGCGGCCCCGGCGACTGGCGCCCGCCCATCGTCAAGACCGTCGCCGCGCGCGGTGAGGGCACCGACGAGCTGGTCGAGGCCCTGGAGAAGCACCGGGCGTGGATGGACGAGCGGGGGGTCCTCGCGGAGCGGAGGGTGGCGCGGGCCGCGCGTGAGGTCGAGACCATCGCGGTGACGGCGCTGCGGGAGCGGATCGCCGATCTGCACGGGGACGTGCGGCTGAGCGCTTTGGCGGAGCGGATCGTGGCCGGGGGCCTGGATCCGTACGCGGCCGCGGACTCCCTGGTGGAGGGCCTGACGTCGTCGTAGGGGGGTCCCCCACGCACCTGCTGCGGGGCGAAGCTAGCGCCCCCACCGCTACCGCGGCGGGATCTCTCCCACCCAGCCCACCCGTTTCCAGCACCCCGCGGGGTGCTGGTCGCGCGAAGCGCTGCGGCCGAGTGCGCATGTGCCCGCCGCTACCGCGGCGGGATTTCCCCCACCCGCCCCACCCGTTTACCCCGCACCGGGCGGTGGGCGTTGCGCGGAGCGCTGCGGCTGGGTGGGTGAGGGACGGCGCCGCAGCCGCCGACGGCGGGCAAGACCCACCAGGGGCGTCCACCCCGCGTGGAGGTGGAAACGGGCGGGCGGGTGGGGAACAACCGCCGCGGTAGCGGCGGGGAGCCGCAGGCGCCGACTGTGAGAAACCCCCACGGGGAGCGTTCGGCTCGCGTGGGGGTGGAAACGGGCGGGCGGGTGGGGAACAGCCGCCGCGGTAGCGGCCGGGGGCCGCGGGTGTCGATCATGAGAAACCCCCACGGGGAGCGTTCGGCTCGCGTGGGGGTGGGGAGCAAGCGCCGCGGTGGCGGCGGGGAGGTCAGTCGTCGAGGGGGCCGGCGGTCACCTTGCCGGAGCGTACGTCGACGTTCCAGTGGCTCTCGGCGCCCGCGCCAGACACGGTCTCCACGTCCCAGGCGCCCACGCCAGAGTCGTCGTCGACGTCCACCGACGTCACCGTCCCCTTCCCGGAAACGGCCTTCACCGCGTCGGACGCCGACACCGACGCCCCCTTCAGCAGACCCGCGACCCGCGCATCGTCCTCGTCGTCGTCCCGCTCGACGTACGAGCCGAGCACCTTCCCCGTCCCCGGGTCGACCTGCACGCTGTGCCAGGTGCGCCCGTCCTTGCCGAGGACGTCGACGTCCCAGACGAGGCCGCCGTCCTCGTCGTCCAGGTCGGCGGAGACCACGGTCCCCGACGCGGACTTCAGCGCGGCGGAGATCGCGTCGGCGGCGCTGACCTCGGCCGCCTTAACCTCGGCGGAGTTCTCGGCGGCGTCGTCGTCCCGCAGCACCGTGCCCCGGCGGTCGTCGTCCTGCACCCGCACGCTCGACTTGGCGCCCGCCTTCGACGGCTCGTCGTCGCCGCCGGCGGCGAGGGCCACCGTCGTACCGCCCGCCGCGAGAGCGAGGGCCGCGATGCCGGCGATGGCGATGTTGCGCTTCATGAGGGTTCCTCCCGAGTGGGTGGCCCCGAGTGAAGCGGGGCCGTCCGTTCCGACGAGAACCAATCTGGCTGAACGTTCCTGAAGCCTTCCTGAAGAAGCCTGAAGAACTCTTCAGCTTCGCTCCGGCATCCTGGGGCCCATGCGCCTGTTGATCGTGGAGGACGAAAAGCGCCTCGCCCTGTCCCTGGCCAAGGGCCTGACGGCCGAGGGCTACGCCGTGGACGTCGTCCACGACGGCGTCGACGGTCTGCACCGGGCGAGCGAGGGCACGTACGACCTGGTGATCCTGGACATCATGCTCCCGGGCATGAACGGCTACCGCGTCTGCTCGGCGCTGCGCGCCGCGGGGCACGACGTGCCGATCCTGATGCTCACCGCCAAGGACGGCGAGTACGACGAGGCCGAGGGCCTGGACACGGGCGCCGACGACTACCTCACCAAGCCCTTCAGCTACGTCGTCCTGGTGGCCCGCGTGAAGGCGCTGCTGCGCCGCCGCGCCGCGGCCCCCTCGCCGGTGCACCGGATCGGCGACCTGAGGATCGACACGGCGTCCCGCCGTGTGTTCCGGGAGCAGGGGAGCGCAGCGGGCGGGGGAGAGGGCGAGGGCGACGAAATCGCCCTCACGGCAAAGGAGTTCGCGGTCCTGGAGCAACTGGTGGTGCGCGTGGGCCAGGTGGTGTCGAAGGCCGACATCCTGGAGCACGTCTGGGACTTCGCGTACGAGGGCGATCCCAACATCGTCGAGGTGTACGTGAGCACGCTGCGCCGCAAGCTGGGGGCGCCGCTCATCAAGACGGTCCGGGGCGCCGGTTACCGCCTGGAGGCCCCGCGATGAGAAGGCTCTTCGGGTCCGTGCGGGCCCGCGCGACGGTGGGCGCGACCCTCGTCGTCGCGCTCGCGCTCGTCGCCGCGGGCGCCGCCGTGCTCCTCTCCCTGCGGACGAGCCTGGTCGACCAGGCGGACGCGCAGGCGGAGTCGGCCGCCCGCAAGGTCGCGGCCCAGCTCGCCGCCAACGTCTCGTACGCCAAGCTGGAGCTGCCCGACGAGGAGGACAACCCCGTCCAGGTCGTGAACGACGACGGCCGTCTGGTGAAGGCCAGCGAGGACCTGGAGCGCATCAGCGGTACGGGAGTCAGCGACGTACGCCCGAAGAGCGAGAAGAGCGAGAAGAGCGACGACAGTAGCGAGAAGAGCGACGACAGTGACGACAGTGACGACAAGGAGGACGCCGCGGAGGACTCCGGCGAGGACTCCGACTCCCTTGAATTCGGCGAGATCGACGACGAGGCCCATGTCTCCGAGGGCTCGGCGACCGTCGACGGCGACACGCAGGACTACCGCTTCGCCGCGGTGCGGGTGAACACCGAGTCGAAGGGTGAGCTGACCGTCCACGCGGGCGCGCCGCTGACCGCCGAACAGAGCGCCGTCACCACCGCGCTGACCGCGATGCTGATCGGTTTCCCCCTCCTGCTCGCCGTGATCGCGGCCGTGACCTGGCTGGTCACGCGCCGCGCACTGCGCCCCGTGGACGCGATCCGCGCCGAGATGGCCGCGATCACCGCGTCCGAGGACCTGGCGCGCCGGGTGCCCGAGCCGGACACGCACGACGAGATCGCGCGCCTGGCCCGGACCACGAACGAGACCCTGGCTGCCCTGGAGACGTCCGTGGAGCGGCAGCGGCGGTTCGTCGCCGACGCCTCGCACGAGCTGCGCAGCCCGATCGCTTCGCTGCGCACCCAGCTCGAAGTGGGCGCCGCCCACCCGGAGTTGCTGGATGTGCCGGGTGCCGTCGAGGACACCGTGCGCCTCCAGGAGCTGGCCGCCGACCTGCTCCTGCTCGCCCGCCTCGACGCGGGGGAGAAGCCGGTCCAGGGCCGGGTGGAGCTCGGGGCCCTGGCCGAGGAGGAGCTCTCGCAGCGTCCGGCCGACCGGATCGCGGTGACGAGGAAACTGGAGAGCGTCGAAGTGGCTGGATCGCGCGGTCAGTTGGCGCGGGTGCTCGGCAATCTGGTGACGAACGCGCAGCGGCACGCACGTTCCCGGGTGACGGTCACGACCCGGGCCGACGGGGCGTGGGCGGTGCTTGAGGTGGCCGACGACGGGGACGGCGTGCCACCGGCCGAGCGTGAGCGGATCTTCGAACGTTTCGTACGCCTGGACGACGCACGCGGCCGGGACGAGGGCGGAGCGGGCCTGGGCCTGGCCATCGCCCGAGACGTAGCCACCCGCCACGGCGGCACCCTCACGGTCACCGAGTCCCCAGACGGCGGCGCCCTGTTCACCTTGCGCCTGCCGGCCGGGGCGGGCGCGCCCAGCCCCTGACAACCCGCAAACAGGGTCAGGGCTTGCCGCGCAGCCCCCGCAGGTGCTCCGCGATAGGCGTCAGCGCCTTGTGGAGGTCGCTGAGCGCCTCCGGCGAGACAAGGTCGACGAAGTGCTGCCGCACGGAGGCCACATGGTGCGGGGCGACGCGCTTCATGGTCTCCAGGCCCTCTTCGGTGAGGACGGTGAAGAGTCCGCGCCGGTCGGACTCGCAGTTCTCCCGCCGGACCAGTCCCGCGTTCTCCATGCGGGTGATCTGGTGGGAGAGGCGGCTCTTGGACTGCAGGGTGGCGGACGCCAGGTCGCTCATGCGCATCCGAAGGTCTTCGGACTCGGAGAGATGCACGAGGATGTCGTAGTCGTTCATGGTCAGGTTGAACGGCTGGAGATCCTTCTCCAGCTGGTACGTCAGCATCCTGTTGACCTCCACGTGGGTACGCCAGGCGCACTGTTCCTCGTCGGTCAGCCACTGCGGGGCCGTCTCGGTCTCCATGGAATCGATTCTACCTAAGAAGTTGAATGGTGAACGAGTGTCGGGGTGTGACGCGCCTCGCACCCCCCGGAGATCGAGGGGTACAGGCGTTCGCCGTCACACTCCGCAGACTACCGCTCACAGGCCGAAGCGACGCTGGAGGTCTCCTAGTTGTCCGGGAAGGCGCGGTCCTTGCGGCTGCTGTCCACGTTGGCCATGTTGCCCGCGCTGGCCGGACGGGCCGCCCGCGCCGTGGCCGCCGCCCGTGGCCCCCGCGCCCGGCACCCCGGCCTGCTGCGGCAGCGCGCCCGTGTCCACGTCCGCCATCAGCGCCTCCGACGATTGCAGCAGCACCGTGCCCGCGCCCACGAACTCGAACTGGTGCTCCTCCCCGGACGTGCCGCCGATTCCCGTGAGTGCGCGCAGGCCGCCGATCACCCCGGTCATGTACTGGTGGTCGTAGTGATGGCAGGGGGACGGGCAGTCCGCCCAGCCGACGAGGGCCTGGGGATCCACCCGGATCGGCGGCTCCATGAAGACCACCGGACCGCTCGACACCGCCACGAACTTGCCCGTCCCGATCAGGGTGAGAAAGCCGGGAACGATGGACTGCTTGAGCGCGAGACTTGGCTGAAAAGCGAGGAGGTTGCCCGCACGGATCGTCAGGTTGCCGTCCTCCAGGTCGTACGAGTTGACGTCGAAGGCGCGGTCGGCGAGGAGCATCTTGCCCTCGCCCTCGGCCACGACCCAGTCGCTCGCGTGCAGCGGGGAGTGGAAGGACGTGCGCACGAGGCGGTCGAGGCGGCCGTGTCCGATGCCGTTGAAGTCGATGCGCCCGTAGTAGGCGATCATCTTGCCCTTCTGCAGGAACCACTGGCTGCCCCTGAGCTCCACGCAGAACGTGTACGCGTTGACGTTGTCGTCGCTCGGCAGCGTCATCGGGTCGAAGATCACGGGCGTGCTCACAGCTTCTCCTCCGATGCCTGGACGTACACCACGCCGCTGCCGCTGAGCTCCAGCTGGAAGGCCTCGCCGGAGCCGCGGCCCACCATGTCGCGCCAACTGAGCGCCGTGGACAGCTTGTTGCGTACGTCACCGTGGTGCGCCACGTACGACTGGGGGTCCACGTGGACCGGGCGCTGGGGGGTGATCGGCAGCTCGATCACGCCGCCGTGCGCCATCACGGCGACCGCGCCGTGGCCCTTGAGGGTCGTCGTGAACAGGCCCTGGCCCGAGACCTGGCCGCGCACCATGCCCATCACGCCGCCCTGCGAGCCGAGGAACATCGTGCCCTGCTGCAGGGTGCCGTCGAAGGCGAGCAGGCGGTCCGCCTCCACGTACATCGTGTCGCCGCTGAGGGCGATCACATGGACGTGGTGGCCGCCGTGCCCGAACAGGACCGTGCCGGAGCCCTCGACGGTCATCAGGGGCACGGACTCGTTGGCGACGCGGCGGCCGATCATGGACATCAGGCCGCCCTGGCCGCCGGTGATGTTGGGGGTGAAGGAGACGTCTCCCTTGTAGGCGAGCATGGCGCCGCGCTGGCTGAACAGCTTCACGCCCGGCTGCAGGGTCGCCTCGACCATCTTTGCGTTGACCTCACGGAACGGCATGTCACACGTCTCCCGCGATCGTGTTGCGCTCACTGGGCTGGACGTAGACAAGGCCCTCGCCCTCGAAGCGGATCTGGAAGGCCTCGCCGCCGCCCTCGCCGAACAGATGGCGGAAGGTGACCCCGGACTGGAAGCTCTGCTTGAGATTGCCCTGGTGCGCCACGTACGCGCCCGGGTCCACGGTCAAGGGGTACTGCTTCGTGACGCGCAGGATCACCGCCGGGCCGTCCGACATGATGGCCGCCTGGCCCATGCCCTCGACGGTGGTGGTGAACACGCCGTTGCCCTGGGAGGCGCCGCGCAGGCCCGTGAAGGTGGTGCCGGTGCGCAGGCTCGCCTCCGTGCACAGCAGGTTGCTCGACTCCACGTACAGCTTCTCGCCCTGGAGCTGCACCAGGCTGATCTCCGTGGCGCGGTCGGCGAACCAGCACGTGCCGTGCCCCTTCACCTCCATCACGGTCATCTGCTCATTGGTCAGCCGGCGCGTGACCATGCCGCGGATGCCCTCACCGCCCCCCGTCAGCTTCTTGAAGATCATGGTGCCGTCGTAGGCGACCATCGACCCGTTCTTCGCCTTCACGGCATCGCCGCTCATGTCCACGGCGAGCACTCTGCTGCCCTGCAATCGGAACGTAGCCACGAAGCCGAAGGTATCCGCAGCGCGGGTCCCGGCGACAGGGCCGCCGACCCTGACCGGACCCCGGAAAATCCCTCACGGGCCCCTGATGCCACAATGGGGAGCGCTTGTGCATCCGTTCACAAGATCGACCTCGACCCCGCCCCGAAGGTGACCCGTGGACATCAAGACCGCTTCCGCACTCCGCCGCCTCCGCCTGGTCTCGATTCCCGAGGCCGTGTCCTTCCTGCTCCTCATCGTCTGCTCGGTGCTCAAGCGGACCACGGACTTCAACGCCGTACCGGCGATGGGCATGATCCACGGTCTGCTCTTCGTCCTCTACGTCCTGTTCTGGCTCGACGCCTGGAACCGCACCAAGTGGGACGCCAAGACCGGCCTCCTCTACTTCGTCCTCTCCGTCCTGCCCACCGGCGGCTTCTTCGCCGACCGCAAGCTGAAGCGCGAGGCCGAGGCCGCGGTCATCGCCTCCCGCGCCCGCCGCGAGGGAGTCGTGAACGCATGATCGTCGCCTTCTCCGTGACGCCCCTCGGCGTCGGCGAGGACGTGGGGGAGTACGTCGCCGACGCCGTCCGCGTGGTCCGCGAGTCGGGTCTGCCCAACCGGACCGACGCGATGTTCACCTCGATCGAGGGCGAGTGGGACGAGGTGATGGACGTGGTCAAGCGCGCCGTCGCGGCCGTGGAGGCTCGGGCGCCCCGGGTCTCCCTCGTCCTCAAGGCCGACGTCCGCCCCGGCGTGACGGACGGCATGACCTCCAAGGTCGAGACCGTGGAGCGGCATCTGTCGCAGGGCTGACGACGCCCGCCTTCCTCCAGGCCCCCGCCGAGTGTCCGGCGGGGGCTTTTTGGTGCCCGTGGGGGAGGCAAGAGGAGAGTTGAGCGAGTGCTCAAATCGCTGTACGTTTCCTACGTAGCGTTTGAGCACTCGCTCAAAAACGTGCTGACGTGGGGGTTTGCAGTGAGCCTGTACATCGAAGCCCTGATACGTGCCGATCTCGACGAGCTCTGGGCGCACACGCAGGAGCCCGCCGCGCACCAGCGCTGGGACCTGCGCTTCACGCAGATCGACTACCTGCCGAAGGCGGCCGACGAGCCCCAGCGGTTCCGGTACGCCACGCGCGTGCTGCCCTTCCTCACCGTCGCCGGGACCGGCGTCAGCGCGGGCGAGAAGCGGCGGCCCGACGGCACCCGCACCTCGGCCCTGCGGTTCGCCTCGCCGCACCCGCTCTCGCTCCTCGCCGAGGGCAGCGGCTACTGGCGTTACGTACCGACGGGCGACGGCGTCCGCTTCCTCACCGGCTACGACTACCGGCCGCGCTGGGGCCGCGTCGGCGCCCTCGCCGACCGGGTCGCGCTGCGGCCGCTCATGGGCTGGGCCACCGCCTGGTCCTTCGACCGGCTCCGGCTGTGGCTGGAGCGCGGGATCACGCCCGAGCGGGCGCTCGGCCACGCGGCCGCCGAGGTCGCGGCCCGCGCCCTGTGCGTCGCCGCCGCGGCGCTCGCCGGTCCGGTGGCCGCCGTCGCCGCGGCGGTGGTCGTGCTGCTTGTGCCGCCGCTGCCGGTGACGCCTGCGGCGCGGCGGTGCCTGCGGACGCCGCCGACGGGGGCGGCGCGGGCGCCTCGGGTGCTTGCGGGGCTCGGGGGTGCGGGGGCGCCCGGCGCGGGGGTGTCCGGTGCGGGGGTGGCCGTGGGGAGCGGTGGGGGCGGCGGCCGTGCCGGTGGTGGTTCCGCGGCCTTCGTGTCCGTCCTTGGGCGGGCTGTTCGCGGGGGCGTCGCCCGCGTCCGCGTCCGCGCCGTCCGCGCTGTCTCTCCCGTCCGCACTGTCTCCCTCGTCCGTCTCGTCCCTCTCGTCCGTGCCGTCTCTCCCGTCTGTCCCGTCCGTCCCGTCACCGTCCAGGAGCAGCCCGCATGACCTCGATCTTCCGTACCGTCCTCGGCGCCGACTTCGCGCGCCTGCACCCGCAGCTCCAGCGGCGCTTCTCCGTCGGGCTCGCGAGCGGGGAGGCCTGCGTCGGCCGGGGCGTGATGGACCGGATCTGGCACGGGCGCGGCTTTGTGAAGCCGTTCCTCGCGGTCGGTGCGACCCGGCACATCCTCGTCCCGCGCACGGGCCGGAACATCCCGTTCACCATCGAGAACGTGCCGTACGCCGACTCGTTCGGCCGTGAGACGGTGACCTTCGTGCGCACCTTCGACTTCCCCGGGCGTCCCCGGCGCTTCGACGCCCAGATGATCCTCGCCCCCCAGGGCGACCGCGTGCTCGACTACCTCGGCACGCATCAGCACCTCGCGAGCGACCTGCACTTCGACGCGCGGCCCGACGGCTCCCTCGTCATCCGCTCGGGAGTGCACCGGTTCCGCGAGGGGCCCGTCGACGTACGGGTGCCGGACCTCATCGGCGGCGACGCCGAGGTGCACGAGTCGTACGACGACGCCGCCGGGTGCTTCCGGATCCGGGTGCGGGTGGCCAACCGGTACTTCGGGCCGCTGTTCGGGTACGAGGGGTCGTTCACGGCGCGCTACCGGGACGTGCGGGAGTGCGGGGTGCGGCCCGGGCTCAGGCCCGTGCGCGAGGAGGTCCGCGCGTGAGCGCCGACACCCGCGCGAAGCTCCTCGACGGCGCCCTGCGCACCCTCACCGAGCAGGGCATCGCCAAGACCTCGGCGCGGTCCGTCGCCGCGGCTGCCGGGGTGAACCAGGCCCTCGTCTTCTACCACTTCGGCTCCGTCGACGACCTGCTCTCCGAGGCCTGCCGCCATGGCACGGAGCAGCGCGTCGCCCTCTACCGGGAGCGGCTCGCCGCCGTCTCCTCCCTTGGCGAACTCCTCGCCTTCGGGCGTGAGATGCACGAGGAGGAGCGGGCGGCGGGGCACGTCGCCGTGCTCGGCCAGTTGCTGGCCGGGGCCCAGACCCAGCCGCGGCTCGCCGCCGCGACCGCCGCCGGGCTCTCCCTGTGGATCGAGGAGATCGAGAAGGTCCTCGTCCGGGTCCTGGGGGCGTCGCCGCTCGGGGCGTTCGTGGATGCGGTGGGGCTCGCGCGGGCGGTGGCGGGGTCGTTCGTGGGCCTTGAGCTGTACGAGGGGGTCGACCCCGAAGGGGTCGCGCGCGCCTTGGATGCCCTGGAGGACCTGGGGGCCCTGGTGGCCGCCCTGGACGACCTGGGTCCGGTGGCGCAGCGGGCGGTCCGCCACCACCTCCGCCGCGCGAAGCGGGCGTAGCGCCTCCACCGGTCCCTGTGCACAGCTACCACCGCTAACGCGGCGGCTTCATCCCGCCCGCCCACCCATGACCAACCGTCCGGCCCGCACCCGGGCCCGATACGCCCCCGCCCCGCCGCTTCGCGGCGGGAGCTATCCCGCCCGCCCACCCCATGCGCTTCCGCCGCCAACGGCGGGTCACCCCCCACCGGGGGCGGTCACCCGTGTCCCACCGGAAACGGGCGGGCGGGTGGGAGAGGAACCGGCAAGCCCAGCCCGGCCCGGCACTCTGTCGGACGCGCCCCGTTCGACACGCCGAGAAAAGTCCACTTTTGTATGGGTATCGGCTTGTTCGATCACCAGGAGGGCACCGTGCGGCCGGAGGGCTACGACTACGACACCCATAGCCGGCTCGCCGGTCCGCTCACCCCGCCGGAGGGCGACGCCGGCGGCTATCGGGTCCAGTACCGGTCGCTCCTGGCACGCGAGCCCCACCGAATACGCGCCGTACTCCTGATGACGCTGGCCCCGGTCCTCACCGGCGCCCTGCTCCTCTACCTCGTCTGGCCCACCCACTGGACCGAGCGCGAGGGCGGCGACCGCTGGCTGGTGGGTCTGGACGTCACCATGCTGGTCGCGATCGGACTCATCGAGCTGTTCATGCTCATCAACGTCATATCGATCGCGCACGCGACGATGGTGGCCCGCGACCCGATCCCCGTCCTGCCCGAGCCGGGCACCCGCGTCGCCTTCCTGACGACGTACGTACCGGGGAAGGAACCCCTCTCCATGGTCCGCGCCACGCTGGCGGGCGCCGTAGCGATACACCACGTCGGCCCCCTGGACGTATGGCTGCTCGACGAGGGCGACGACGACGAGGCCAAGGCCCTGTGCGCGGAGCTCGGCGTGCGGCACTTCACCCGCAACGGGGTGCCCGAGTGGAACCGCAAGAAGGGCCCGCACAAGGCCCGTACCAAACACGGCAACTACAACGCCTGGCTCGCGATGCACGGCGACGCCTACGACTTCTTCGCCTCCGTCGACACCGACCACGTCCCGCTGCCGAACTTCCTGGAGCGGATGATGGGGTTCTTCCGCGACCCGGACGTCGCGTTCGTCGTCGGGCCGCAGGTGTACGGGAACTACACCTCACCCGTCACCAAGGCCGCCGAGTCCCAGCAGTTCCTGTTCCACGCGCTGATCCAGCGGGCCGGGAACCGCTACCGGGCCCCCATGTTCGTCGGCACGAACAACGTCGTGCGGATCTCCGCCCTGCGGCAGGTCGGCGGGCTCTACGACTCCATCACCGAGGACATGGCCACCGGCTTCGAGCTGCACCGGCACAAGAACCCGGCGACCCGGCGGCACTGGCGGTCCGTGTACACGCCGGACGTCCTCGCCGTCGGCGAGGGCCCCGCCTCCTGGACGGACTTCTTCACCCAGCAGATGCGCTGGTCGCGCGGTACGTACGAGACGCTGTTCAAGCAGTACTGGAAGGCGCCGTTCACGATGCCGCCCGGGCGGCTCTTCTCGTACACGCTGATGCTCGTCTACTACCCGATGACGGCCGTCAACTGGCTCCTCGGGATCCTGAGTTGCGTGCTGTTCCTGTGGTTCGGCGCCTCCGGCACGCAGGTCGCCGCCTCCGTATGGCTGATGCTGTACAGCGACGCCGCCGCGCTCCAGATCGGGCTCTACCTGTGGAACCGGCGGCACAACGTCTCGCCGCACGAGCCCGAGGGCTCGGGCGGCCTCGCCGGCATGGCGATGTCCGCGCTGTCCGCGCCGATCTACGCCAAGTCGCTCGGCGCGGCCTGTGCGCGCCGACCGAGCCGCTTCGTCGTCACGCCCAAGGGCGGCGGCGCCACGTCCGACCGGCTGCTCACCTTCCGCATCCATCTCTTCTGGGCGGCGGTGCTCGCCAGTTCGCTCGTCGCGTCGTTCGTGCTCGGCCACACGCACGTGGCGATGCGCACCTGGGCCGTGCTCGCCATGGCCATCTCGCTCGCGCCGGTCACGGTGTGGAGCGTCACCGCGGTCAGGGAGCGCAGGGCCCGCAAGGCGGCGGCCCGGCAGCGCCTGAAGGAGCGCGGCACCGAGGGCGAGCCGGAGCCGGCCTTCGCCACCGGCACGACCACTGGAGGTAACTGACGCCATGGCCCCCCGGTTCACGCAGTTCTCCAAGCTGTCCAGGCGCTCCAAGAAGGTCGTCTTCGGAGTGGGCGCGGGCGCGCTGCTCATCGGGCTCAACGCCCCGGCCGCGCTGTCCTTCGCCGAGGAGAAGTACCACGCGTACAAGATCTCCCGGCCGGGCTACAAGAAGAAGTACGGGTCGTGGCAGCAGGTCGGCATTCCCGAGGAGTTCCGTACGAACGCCATTCACGCGGCGCTGCTCCACACCGGGAAGGTGCTGATCGTCGCGGGGTCCGGCAACGAGCAGAAGAAGTTCGACGCCGGGTCCTTCGACACCGTGCTGTGGGATCCGAAGGAGAACACCTTCAAGAAGGTCGCAACGCCCGAGGACTTCTTCTGCGCCGGGCACGCCCAGCTCCCCGACGGGCGCCTCCTCGTCGCCGGCGGCACCGCCCGCTACGAACTCCTCGACGACGAGGTGGACCGCGCGGGCGGCGGCATGCGCGTGAAGAACGAGAACCCGGACAAGCCGGTCGTCCTGAAGAAGGGCACGAAGTTCCGCTCGCCGTCGGGCGTCGAGTACGTCAGCAGGTTCGACGTGAAGGTCCCGAAGGCCAAGCGGGACTTCGAGATCACGTACTCGAAGTCCGGCGCGATGCAGCCCTGGAAGACCAAGGTCACCGCGAGCGAGGCGCGGGTCTTCGTGGAGGCCGTGCAGGAGGGCAAGCAGTCGGTCACGGAGAAGTCCGCGCAGTACGAGATCGAGGGCCTGACCGGCAAGGAGGCCGACAACACGTACGGCATCGCCGAGAAGCTCACCATGGAGAAGCAGGACTTCCAGGGCATCAAGGCGGCGTACGAGTTCGACCCGAAGGCCGAGCGGTACGTGCCCGTGGAGCCGATGGACAAGGCCCGCTGGTACCCGACGCTCGTCGGCCTCGACGACGGCCGGGTGCTCGCGGTGTCCGGGCTCGACGACGTCGGCGTCATCGACCCCGGCGACAACGAGATCTACGACCCGAAGACCAAGCAGTGGACGGACGGCCCCAAGCGGTACTTCCCGACCTACCCGGCCCTGTTCCTCACCAAGGGCGGCAAGCTCTTCTACCCCGCGTCCAACGCCGGTTACGGGCCCGCCGACAAGGGGCGCAAGCCGGGCCTGTGGGACCTGGACACCAACACGTTCGAGAAGGTGCCCGGCCTCGAGGACCTCGACCAGACCGAGACGTCCTCCTCCGTGCTGCTCCCGCCCGCGCAGGACCAGAAGGTGATGATCCTCGGCGGCGGCGGTGTCGGCGAGTCCGACAAGGCCACGCGCCGCACCGCCGTCATCGACCTGAAGGAGGCCAAGCCCTCCTTCAGGACGGGCCCGCAACTCCCGCAGGGCACCCGCTACTTGAACAGCGTGCTCATGCCGGACGACTCCGTCTTCACCACGAACGGCTCGTCCGACTACCGCGGCCGCAGCGCGAGCAACATCCTCAAGGCCCAGTTCTACGACCCGAAGGCCGACGCGGGACGGGGCGCCTTCCGCACCGCCGCCGAGCCCATGGTGGGCCGCAACTACCACTCCGAGGCGCTGCTCCTGCCCGACGGCCGCGTCGCCACCTTCGGCTCCGACCCGCTCTTCGACAACGAGCAGAACACCAAGCTCGGCCACTTCGAGCAGCGCATGGAGATCTTCACGCCGCCCTCGCTGCACAAGGCGGGCAAGGACCGTCCCGTCGTCGGCGAGGGCCCCGAGCAGCTCCCGGCCGACGGCCGCGCGACCTTCCGCACCGCGCACCCGGAGAAGATCGTCTCGGCCCGCCTGATGCGCCCGAGCGCGGTCACGCACACCACGGACGTCGAGCAGCGCTCGATCGCCCTCGGCCTGACGAAGGGCCAGGGCTCGATCACCGTGGACGTGCCGCGCGGCGACACCGCCCTGGTGCCGCCCGGCTGGTACATGCTGTTCGTCACGGACGCGGACGGCGCCTCGTCCGAGGCGAAGTGGGTGCACGTGAAGTAGCCCCGGGCCACGGGTGGTTCAGGCAGGTACGAACGCCCCGTGCCGCAGCACCGGCACCTGCTCGCTCGCGTTGAGCTCCGTGGCGATCTCGACGTCCTCCGCGAAGCCGTCGTCGGCCAGCTCCCGCCCGGAGGAGCTGGCCGCGACGGCCGCTCCCACGTCGACGGACGCCGCGAACGCGGACGCGGCCATCGTGGCCTCCGGCGACAGCGACGTGCGGTCGTGCTCCCGCAGCGCCGCGATCACGGCACCGGCGCCGAGCAGGTCCTCAAGGGCCGGGCGCAGACTGCCGTCGGGCCAGCGCTCGCCCGCGGCGATCACCCCGACGGGCCGCTCCGCGGTGCCGTGCCCGTGCTCGGCGAGCCACCGCCCCACGGCCGAGCCGTTGCGCAGCGACCCGGCCGTGACGGTGGCCGCACCCGCGGCGGCCGCTATGGCCGAGCCGTTCGGCGACGGCAGCACCAGGCGCGGCGTGAAGGGCGCGCGGCGCAGGGCGGCCGGGGAGAGCGACCAGGGGGAGGCGTCGGTGACGGCGCGGCGGCCCACCGCGAGATGGGCGTCCATCTGGCGGGCGAACGCCGTCGCGTGCTCGTCGCGCCACGGGTACGGGAAGACTCTGGCCCCGGACTCCACGGCGACCGACACCGAGGTGGAGAACGAAAGGACGTCCACGATCACCAGGCAGGACACCTTCGGGGCGAGGTGTTTCGCCCCGGCCGGGCCCCATTCGAACCGTACGCCGTAGCCCGCTTGCGCCATGTCTTCCCGCATGGGGCACGAGGCTGCCAGCCGGGGGAGTGCTTTGGCCAGTGGGGTCAACGCTCCGTACGCGTGCGGGGGTTGACCTCCACACTTCGTCCACCTGGGGAACAGCCCCCGAACAGCGTGGCTACGCCTTCGCGTTGCGCACGAGCCCGAGCGCGTAGTCCGGCCACCACTGCCCGGCCGCGGGGCCGCCGCGGCACGGGCCGTCCGAGTCGCCGGGGCGCTTGATCCACAGGTAGGCGTCGAGCAGCGGGTCGCCCGTGCGGTCCGTGGGCCGGGTGCCGAGGCCGCGGCCCGGCGGGTTGCACCAGGCGTCCTGGCGGTCGCCCGCGAGCGGGCCCCTGCCGTTGCGGCTGGTGTCCATGACGAAGTGCTTGCCGCCGACGGTGGCGGCGAGCTCGCGGCCGTACCCCTTGGTTCTTTCGTCGCTCTGGAAGTTGGAGACGTTGAGCGAGAAGCCGTCCGCCGCGTCGATGCCCGCGCGCCGGAGCGGCAGCGTGAGCTTGCGGGCGTCGGTGATCCAGCCGGGGTTGCCCGCGTCCAGGTAGACCTTGACGCGCGGCTGCCGCTTGAGCCGCTGGATGGCCTCCGACAGGAGCTGATAGCGCTCCTCGTGGTACTGGCCGGGCGTGCAGCCGTCGACGATGTGCGGGATCGCGTCCGGCTCCAGGATCACCAGGGCCGGGCTCTGCCCGATGGCGTCGGCGAAGGAGCCGAGCCAGGAGCGGTAGTACGCCGCGTCGTGCGCGCCGCCCGCCGAGTGCCGGCCGCAGTCGCGGTGCGGAATGTTGTACGCGACGAGCACCGCCGTGCGGCCCTCCTTGGCGGCGCCCTCGGTGGCCTCCCGGACGTCGGGGGCCGGGTCGTCGCCCGCGGGCCACACCGCCATCGGCTGCTCGGAGATCCGCTTGAGCGCTTCCGCGTCCTGCGTGCGGCCCTCCTGCTGCCACTGCCGCACCTGCCGGGCGGCGGCGCTCTGCGGGTCCACCCAGAAGGCGCCCGACGCCCGTTTCGCGCCCGCCGACGACCGGGGCGCCGCCGAGTTCTCGTCCTTCTCCCCGGCCGGTTCCGACCCGGACGAGCACCCCGCCGTGAGCCCGAGGGCCGCGAGGGCCGTGAGTGCCGTGAACGTACGGAGCAGCCGGTGCATCCAGACCCCTTGGGCGACGGTGACGGACGGTCTGACGGACGTCACGGCAATCGTGACATAGCGCACTAATCGCTCCCCGGTGCGACACCGCCGACCTCGGTGCGGCGTCGCCCGGCGTCCCGTCCGTCAGCCGTCAGCCGTCAGCCGCCCGTCGCCAGGGCCATGCCGAGCGGCGTCCGCTCGTACAGGACCTGGTGCCCGTACCGCCGCGCCACCAGGAGCCCCGCGTCGCGCAGCGCGGTCAGCTGCGCCGAGACCGACGACGGGGCGAGCGCGAGGCGGTGGGCGAGCGCCGACGTGGTGGCCGGTTCGGCGAGGCAAGTCAGCAGGGTGGCGCGGGTGCGGCCGACGACCCGGACCAGGGCCTCTGGGGTGTGCTCGTCGGGGGCCGCCCACAGCCCGGCGATGCCGCGCGCCGGATACACGAGGGTCGGCTGCCAGGGCGGGTCGTAGCCGCTCACCACGTCCGGCCAGCTGAACACGCTCGGCATCAGGACCAGGCCCTGCCCGTCGAGGTGCCGCTCGTGCCGGCCCCGCCAGCGCGCGGTGAGCGTCCCCGACTCCCAGGTCAGGCGCCGGTCGAGCTCGGGGAGCAGGGCGCCGAGCCCGACCTCCGCGAGCCGCCGGGAGTGGTACGTGACGTCCGCCTCCAGGAGCGCCCGCAGCCGGGGCCAGTGCGGTGCGAGGAGCGCGTGCCAGGCCGCCTCCATCGCGTCCGCCAATTCCCTTACCGCCCGCGCCGGTTCGGCCAGGAGGCGGCGGCCCGCCGGGGTCTCGGCGGCGCCCGGCGTCTCCGCGAGCGCCCGCGCCATGTCGTCCCGCGCGGCCTCGGGGTCGGCCCGGCGCACCGCCGCGATCTCTTCGTCGAAGGTGGCCGCGGGGCCGAGCGGCGGCGGGCCGAGGAAGTCCGGGCTGTGCCCTCGCGAGGGCATGAGCAGCCACACGGCCGTCAGGTCGAGGCCCTCGCTCGTCTCCCGGATGCGGCGCAGCCACTGCGGGTGGTAGCCGTGGCGCTCGGGCCGCTTCAGGGTGCGGACGGCCTCCTGCGTCTCCCACAGCGGCGACACGGCGAACCGGCAGCGCAGCAGATCGGCCTCGCCGAAGTGCAGGTGGAAGGGCATGCCGCGACACCTCCCTTCTCCCGCGTCGCCGCCTTGCCTGTCTTGCCCGTCTCGCCCGTCTTCCAGGATTCGGCCCGAGCCGAAACTTTAGGGGCGCGCCGCCCGCTCGGCCAGGGTGATCCGCATGTCCGCGCCAGCACCGAACGGGTACCGGCCCGTCTTCGCCGTCCGTGAGTTCCGCTTCGTCTTCGCCGCGCACGCGCTGTCCCTGCTCGGCGTCGTCGTCAGCGAGATCGCCCTGACCGTCCTGGTGTACGAGCTCACCGGATCGCCCCTGCTCAGCGCCCTCGCGTTCGCGCTCGGCATGCTGCCGTACCTGGTGGGCGGCACCCTCTTCGCCGGAATCGCCGACCACTGCCCGCCGCGGCGCGTCCTGGTCGTCTGCGACCTGCTGTGTGCCGCGTGCGCCGCGCTCATGGCGCTGCCCCTGACACCGGTCGCCGCACTGCTCGCCCTGCGCTGCCTCATCGCCGCCGTGTCGCCCGTCTTCAACGGCACGCGCATGGCGACCCTCGCCGACATCCTGGGCGACGGGGAGCTGTTCGTCCTCGGGCGCTCGCTGCTGCGGATGGTGTCCCAGAGCGCCGTGCTCGTCGGCTTCGGGCTCGGCGGCGTGCTGCTCACCCTCGTCCCGCCGCGCGGGGCGCTCGTCATCACGCTCGGTACGTTCCTGGCGTCGGCGCTGCTGCTGCGGTGCGGCACACGGCGGCGCCCCGCGCGCGGGGCCACGGCGGACGGCGCGGGCCCGGCCCTGCTGCGGTACTCCCTCGCCGGCGCCCGCCAGGTCCTCGGCGACCGGCGCATCCGTGCGCTGCTGCTCCTGCTCTGGGCGCCGCCGATGTTCCTCGTGGCCCCGGAGGCGCTGGCCGCGGCGTACGCGGAGCAGATCGGGGCGGGCACGGCCGGGGTCGGCCTGCTGATGTGCGCGATGCCCGTCGGCACCATCGCGGCGGAGCTGTACGCCGGGTCCGCGCTCTCGCCCGCGGCGCGCTCGCGGATCGTGCTGCCGCTCGCCACGACGACGCTGCTTCCGTTCACCGCGTACGTCCTCGTGCCCGGTCTCGCCTGGGCGGCGGCGGTGCTCGTGCTCGCGGGCGCCGGATCGGCGTACACCCTCGGGCTCGACCGCTGGTTCGTCGACGCGGTGCCGCCGGAAATGCGCGGGCGCGCCATGACCGTGCACACCGCTGGCCTGATGACGCTCCAGGGCGTCGGCATGGCGCTCGCGGGCCTCGCCGCGGAGTTCTTCGCGGTGAGCACGGTGGTCGCGGCGGCCGGGGTTGCCGGTGTGGTGTGCTGCGGACTCCTGGCGCTGGAGGCCCGGTGGAACACGGTGCCGAATCCTGAGACTGGGGCTGACCCCTCTGTGACCGGCGGCTAAGGTCGACGCTGTGCCGAAGCCGCTCAGTCTCCCCTTCGATCCCATCGCCCGCGCCGACGAACTCTGGAAGCAGCGCTGGGGGTCCGTGCCCGCGATGGGCGCCATCACCTCTATCATGCGCGCGCACCAGATCCTGCTCGCCGAGGTCGACGCGGTCGTCAAGCCGTACGGACTGACGTTCGCGCGCTACGAGGCGCTGGTCCTGCTCTCCTTCTCCAAGGCGGGCGAACTGCCGATGTCCAAGATCGGCGAGCGCCTCATGGTGCACCCCACCTCCGTCACCAACACGGTGGACCGCCTGGTCAAGTCCGGCCTGGTCGACAAGCGCCCGAACCCGAACGACGGGCGCGGCACGCTTGCCTCCATCACGGAGAAGGGGCGCGAGGTGGTCGAGGAGGCCACGCGCGAGCTGATGGCGATGGACTTCGGGCTCGGCGTCTACGACGCGGAGGAGTGCGGGGACATTTTCGCGATCCTCCGCCCCCTGCGCGTGGCGGCCCAGGACTTCGAGGACCAGTAAGTCCCGTCGTCCCTGGGGGCTCCGCCCCCAGACCCCCTTTTCCCCCACCCACCCGCCCTTGCAGGGCGGGTGGGCTGGTTTCAGCCCGCCCGGCGTTTGAGGGCGAGGCGCGAAGCGCCGACAAGGGGGGAAAGGGGCGCAGCCCCATATACAGCGGGGGCTGGGGCCGCAGGACACAGGGAAGGGCGGGTGGGTGGGGAAAAGGCCCGCCCGAAGATCACGTAGGTGGGACGGCTACGCTCGTAGACATGAAACGCAGCGTGCTGACCCGCTACCGGGTGATGGCCTACGCCACCGCCGTCATGTTGTTGATCCTGTGCGCCTGCATGGTGGTCAAGTACGGGTTCGACAAGGCCGAAGGCCTGACGCTCGCGGTCTCGCAGATCCACGGCGTCCTCTTCATCATCTACCTGGTCTTCGCCTTCGACCTCGGCTCCAAGGCGAAGTGGCCGTTCGGCAAGCTCCTGTGGGTCCTGGTGTCCGGCACCATCCCCACGGCCGCGTTCTTCGTCGAGCGCAAGGTCGTCCGCGAGGTCGAGCCGCTGCTCGCGGACGCGTCGCCCGGCCTCGCCAAGGCGTAACCGCACCGCCACGGACAGCACCGTGGCGGTCAGCCATCGACATTTACTAGGACGTCCAAGTAAATTGGTGGCATGGACGCTGACGCCATCGAGGACGGCCGCCGCCGCTGGCAGGCCCGGTACGACGCCGCGAAGAAGCGCGACGCCGATTTCACGACGCTCTCCGGAGACCCGGTCGAGCCTGCCTACGGGCCCCGGCCCGGGGACACCTATGAGGGCTTCGAGCGCATCGGATGGCCCGGCGAGTATCCGTTCACGCGCGGCCTGTACCCGACGGGATACCGCGGGCGTACGTGGACGATCCGCCAGTTCGCGGGCTTCGGCAACGCCGAGCAGACGAACGAGCGGTACAAGATGATCCTGGCCGCGGGCGGCGGCGGCCTCTCCGTGGCCTTCGACATGCCGACCCTCATGGGCCGTGACTCCGACGACCCGCGCTCCCTCGGCGAGGTCGGCCACTGCGGCGTCGCCATCGACTCGGCCGCCGACATGGAGGTCCTGTTCAAGGACATCCCGCTGGGCGACGTCACGACGTCGATGACGATCTCAGGACCCGCCGTCCCCGCCTTCTGCATGTACCTGGTCGCCGCCGAGCGCCAGGGCGTCGACCCGCGCGTCCTGAACGGCACGCTGCAGACCGACATCTTCAAGGAGTACATCGCGCAGAAGGAGTGGCTCTTCGAGCCGGAGCCCCATCTGCGCCTCATCGGCGACCTCATGGAGCACTGCGCTCGCGAGATCCCCGCGTACAAGCCCCTCTCGGTCTCCGGCTACCACATCCGCGAGGCGGGCGCGACGGCCGCGCAGGAGCTGGCGTACACCCTCGCCGACGGCTTCGGGTACGTGGAGCTCGGCCTGAGCCGCGGGCTCGACGTCGACGTCTTCGCCCCGGGCCTGTCCTTCTTCTTCGACGCGCACGTCGACTTCTTCGAGGAGATCGCCAAGTTCCGCGCCGCGCGCCGGATCTGGGCCCGCTGGATGAAGGAGGTGTACGGCGCCAGGACGGACAAGGCCCAGTGGCTGCGCTTCCACACGCAGACGGCCGGGGTCTCGCTGACCGCCCAGCAGCCGTACAACAACGTGGTGCGCACGGCGGTGGAAGCCCTCGCCGCGGTGCTCGGCGGCACGAACTCGCTGCACACCAACGCCCTCGACGAGACCCTCGCCCTGCCCAGCGAGCAGGCCGCCGAGATCGCGCTGCGCACCCAGCAGGTGCTGATGGAGGAGACCGGGGTGGCCAACGTGGCCGACCCGCTCGGCGGCGCCTGGTACGTGGAGCAGCTCACCGACCGCATCGAGGCCGACGCCGAGAAGATCTTCGACCAGATCAAGGAGCGGGGCCTGAGGGCGCACCCCGACGGGCAGCACCCCATCGGGCCCATCACCTCCGGCATCCTGCGGGGCATCGAGGACGGCTGGTTCACCGGCGAGATCGCCGAGTCCGCCTTCCGCTACCAGCAGTCCCTGGAGAAGGGGGACAAGCGGGTCGTCGGCGTCAACTGCCACGACGGTTCCGTCACCGGTGACCTGGAGATCCTGCGGGTCAGCCATGAGGTGGAGCGGGAGCAGGTGAGCGTCCTCGGCGCGCGCAAGGCCGCGCGGGACGACGCGCGCGTGCGCGCCGCCCTGGACGCGATGCTGGCCGCCGCGCGGGACGGGTCCAACATGATCGGGCCCATGCTGGACGCGGTGCGGGCCGAGGCGACGCTCGGCGAGATCTGCGGGGTCCTCCGGGACGAGTGGGGGGTGTACACGGAGCCGGCCGGCTTCTGACCTTCGCGGGGCGCCCCAGACCCACCCCTTCACCGAAACCAGGGG